>DATMAN010000102.1 GCA_035560005.1 Burkholderiales bacterium
GAGCATTCCCTGGGGCTGATCGTTGTAGAAAATCGTCACGCTGCCGTCCTTGCCGAAGTCCAGCGCGATCCTGTCACCCTCCCGGGACTTGATCGCGAGGAAGATGGCATCCAGCTTCGCCAACTGCGGTGCGATGGCTTCCATTTCCGCGCTGCCGTTGTTTCTGCGCAGCGCCTCGTGCAACGATGCCAGCATGCTCTCGGACTCCACGCTGCGCTTCATCACCAGAAGAACGCGGCGCAAATGTTCGGCGGCGATGACGGCATCGGCATTCGTCGTCCTGGACGGCAGATACAGCGCGGCCACGTAGACGTTCGCGAAGCCGAACCGTTTGCGCGCGCCCGCTCCGTTCAGGACCAGTTCCGCGCCGCCCACGGTGAGTGTGTCCTCCAGTTTCACGCCGGCGACTTCCGCCGCGCTCGCGCCTACGCAGGCTGCCAGCATCGCAAAAGCCGCTATCAGTTGCCTCATGGCCTCATTCCTCCTTCGGAGATTCGCTGCTTCGGACCGCTGCTGCGCACCTCGTCTTGCGTCGCTCATCGCCCGGTTCCGGGACGGTGTCAGGCGGGCACTTCGCTCAGGCTGCTCGACACCGGCCGCACGATATAGCCACCGGACTTTTCGTCGTGCTCGAGTTTGAGCAGGCCACGGATGGCAGCCTCCTCGAGCAGGCTGTTGAAACTCTTGAAGCCGTGATAGGCCTCGTTGAAGCCGGGATTGCGCCGCTTGATCGCCTGCTTGATCATGGAGCCCCAGATTTTTTCCTCGCCGCCGCGCTCGGACATCAGAGCCTCGAAGGTGCTGACCACGAGGTCGATCGCCTTCTGCGCCTTGTCGTCTCCCGGCTCGACCTCCGCCGACTCCGCTGCCGCCCTGGCCTCCTGCGCCGGCTTGGCCGGCTTCCTGCGCGGGGGCTGGCGCCGAGACTGCTTTTCCTTCTCCCGCACCAGGTCGTCGTAGTAGATGAATTCGTCGCAGTTGGCGATCAGCAGGTCGGAGGAGGAATGCTTGACCCCCACTCCGATCACTTCCTTGTTGTTCTCGCGCAGCTTGGATACCAGCGGCGAGAAATCCGAATCCCCGCTGATGATGACGAAGGTGTCGACATGCGACTTCGTGTAGCACAGATCGAGCGCGTCCACCACCATGCGGATATCCGCCGAGTTCTTGCCCGACTGGCGCACGTGGGGAATCTCGATCATCTCGAACGCGGCCTCGTGCATCGGTGCCTTGAACTCCTTGTAACGCTCCCAGTCGCAGTAGGCCTTTTTCACCACGATGCTGCCCTTGACCAGCAGCCGCTCGAGCACTTTCTTGATGTCGAACTTGTCGTACTTCGCCTCGCGCACGCCGAGCGCAATGTTCTCGAAGTCGCAGAACACCGCCATGTTCCGCTCATCGTTCGGTGTAGCCATGCCGGTTCTCCACAAACGTCAGGTCAGTCAGTCAATCAGCGCACAGGCACAGAAGCCACGGGGCAAACTCGAAAGAGCGAAACACGAAGGCACGAAGCCAATCGGGAAAGCGAGCTGCCTTTACGGGACTGGCGCCCGGTGTGGAAGTCGCGGTCAGGCTCGGCGCGCACGGTGAGGATGCCGACCGCTACGAAGATCGCAGGCAATCGGTGGCCAGCCGCCGCTTCCGGATCGTAACCATCGTCCTTCTTCGTGCCCTTTTCGCTCTTGCTCTTGTTTGTCTCTGTGCGTCTGCGGCTCTGTGGTTGGTTGCGCCTCAAGCAGCCTTGGCGAAGAATTCCTCCACTGCGCTCGCGAACCGGGCCACGTCGGCGCGATCCACGTCCAGATGCGTGACCAGGCGGATGGTCCCGTAACCGGCGTTGATCAACATGTCGCGCCCCCTCAGCCACTCGCGCAGTCGCGCGCCGCGTTGCAGCGCCATGTTGACGAACACCATGTTGGTCTGAGCGCCTGCGGCCAGGCGAATCCCTTCGATCCTCGCCAGGGATTCGGCCAGCGCCCTGGCGTTCTCGTGATCTTCCCTCAGCCGCTCCACGTGATGCTGCAGGGCGTAGATGCCGGCCGCGGCCAGCACGCCGGCCTGCCGCATCCCGCCGCCGACGACTTTGCGCCAACGTCGCGCCCTGGCGATCAGGTCCCTCGGTCCGCACAGCACGGAGCCGACCGGCGCCCCGAGACCCTTGGACAGGCACACCGACACGGTATCGAAGTGGCGGCTGATCTCGGTTACGGGCACCCCCAGGTCCACCGCCGCGTTGAAGATGCGCGCGCCGTCCAGATGCAAGCCGAGGCCTTTGCGGTCGCAGAACGCGCGCGCGCGTTTCAGATACTCCAGCGGAAGCACTTTGCCGGCCTGCGTGTTCTCCAGGCACAGCAACCGCGTGCGCGCGAAGTGCGGGTCGTCGGGTTTGATCGCCGCCTCCACTTTCGCCAGATCGAGGGTGCCATCCGGCTCGTAATCGAGCGGCTGGGGCTGGATGCTGCCCAGTACCGCGGCGCCGCCGCCTTCGTACTTGTAGGTATGTCCCTGCTGGCCGACGATGTACTCGTCGCCACGCTCGCAATGCGACAGCAGTGCGAGCAGATTGCTTTGTGTCCCGCTGACCACGAAGATCGCGGCCTCCTTGCCCAGCATCTGCGCGGCGAGCGCCTCCAGTCGGTTGACGGTGGGGTCTTCGCCATAGACGTCATCACCCACTTCCGCGGCCGCCATGGCAGCGCGCATCGGCGCGGTGGGCTTGGTGACGGTGTCGCTGCGAAGGTCGATGACTTTCATGAGAGGCTCCCCTGCGGAGCTGCCGGTCCGGCGGTACCAAGGCGATGCTGTTGCGCAGATGTTACACCACCCTCGCTCGAGAAAGCGGCGGCGACACCCTTCGCTTCATCGATCGACCGTATCGAGGGCATCGAGAAGGACGGGGATCGCGGCGGCGCGCAGGCTGCCGGGATAGCGTTGCCCGAACGAAGCGAGCGCCGTTCGCGCCTTCTGCGCATAGCTGCGCACAAGACCATCGGGAGCGGTCCCGGCGGCACGCACGTAGCGCACCACGAGAATGAAATCGAGTTCTTCGCGCTGCTCCTGCGGCAGGCCGGCTCCCCGCAGGCTTTCCGCAAGATCGATCTGGGCCCGCTGCGTCTCCCATGATTCGCCGCTTGCCAGGGGATCGGCTTCGAAGCTGTCGTAGAAGACGCCCTGGATCAGCCTGAACTTCGCGTCGGCTGCCAAGGGCCCGTCCGGCGCCAGACGCAGCGCTTCGTCGAAGTACCGGATATTCGCGAGGTAGCGCTTCTTGCGCGATGAATATTCGAGCGGCGTACCCGCGCGTGCCAGCTCCGAGACGAGGTAATTCGAAGGCAGGCCCTGCACTTCGCCGTGCGCCGCCAGGTCGCGATTGAGCAGCTCGCGGATCTCGTCGAGCATCACCCCGAGCCGGTAGCTGGCCTCGGCGCGCTGCTCGCCCGGGGCGCTCGACGCAACCAGTTGCCGCAGGCGCACGGCGCTCGTCAGGTAGCGCTGCGCCGCTTCCGCGGTGATCAGGTCGTGGGGCCAGGCGATGGACGAGAGTGCAAGCACGACTCCCGCCCACCATCGGATCATTCCTGCGCCTCCAACGGTTCGCCCGATGCAAAGGCGACCGCGCCCGGATGTACCGGGACCATGCCTTCGGCCGGGACCGGCACCTGTGCCTTGACCGTAACGGCATCCCGCGTCAACGCCGAGGCGAGCAGCCAGGCATGATGCCTGGGCAGACTGTCCACGGTCACCAGCACGCGGTCTTCGATTTCGAGCAGTCGACGAATGGAGCTGCCGTCAAAGCTCGAGAAACGCCCGCGGCCCGCATGCAGATCCAGCGCTTCCTCGGCGCGCATCACCGCCAGCACGGCTTGGCCGGTCGTGAGCAGGCTCGCCGTTCGCGTCGCATGCGGCGCGCGTGCGACCATTGCGTTCGCCTGCGGCAGGGACCGGTTCAGCGCCGCGACGATGCGTTCGGCCAGCGCGTCGCCCGCCGGATCCTCCCGCGTGGAATGCACCAGCAGGAAACGTTGCCGGAGTACCTTCCACTGTCGGTACGGCGTGTGCGCGTGGAGGAGCGGGGCCGCGAACAGGGTGGCGGCGAACAGAAAGCCGCGGCGGTTCATGGCTCATCAGCGCATGAGCGAAACACGAAGTCTTGAAGACAGACCCTGCAACAAACCGCTGCGGCTACCAGCGCGACAGCCGAGACTTGCCGCGTTCCTCGGCGCTCGCAGTGTCCCGGCCGCGTTCTGCCGGGTCGCTTGCACCTTCGTGTTTCGCTCTTGTCCCGGATCGCGACGAGGCTATTTGTCGAAGATCTCCAGCGGGCAGATGGTCGACACCGCGTAGTTCGGCAGGTCCACCACGTTGCCGATTCGCAGGTCGCAGGCGACGCTGGTGATGACATAGGCCTGCTCCCGACTATAGCCCTTCGTCTTCATCAGCCAGTCGATCATCTCCACCAGCGAATTGCGCGCCGCTGCCGTGAGGTCTTCCGAGAGGTTGCTGAGCGGCCCGATCTTCTTGCTGTCGAGGTAGGTCACGTAGGGCAGCACCTCGCCCGCGTTCTTCAGCGGGTAGCCCACGGTTGCATAGAACTTGTCGGGCTCCAGCGCCTTCAGTTGAGAGCCGCCCTCGAAGTGCGGGCCCTGTTTCATCATGGCCGCCATCCCCTTGCGGATCTCGGTACGCACGGTGACGACCGCGCCCATCTCGATCGCGGTGCCGGCGACTTCGCCGTCGCCTTGCGCGTAGTGCACATCGCCGACAAACAGCCCGCAACCGTCGATGTAGCAGGGCAGCAGCAAGGTGGTGCCCACGACCATCTGCTTGATATCCATGTTGCCGCCGTTCTCGCGCGGCGGAATGGTGCGCAGGCACTGATCCTTGTGGCTTCCGTTCGGGCCGCAGATCGCAGCGGGCAGCGCGCCGGTCGGCTGTGGCGGCAAAGCGATTCCACCGGCCTCCCCGAGCGCTTTCTCGCGCTCCAGCCATTTCCTGATTTCGGGCTCACCCGGCAGCGTGCCCACGGAACCCATGAAGCCGTTGAACGGTATGCGCACGCCGGGAATCTGATCCGATACGGCTTCCAGCCGGTTGAGTTTCCAGTTGGCGATGTAGGGCTTGGGATACAGATCGCGCAGGAACCCGAAGCCCGGGACGATCGTCGTATAACCGTATTCGTCCGGCGCAATGTCGACCAGCGTGACGGCCAGTACGTCCCCACGCCTTGCGCCTTCGATATGGATCGGACCGGTCATCGGGTGCACGAGGTTCAGGTCTGCGGCGAGCACGTCCTTCGGCTCGGACTCGACCGTCAGGTTCGAGTCCAGCGCGTCCCGCGTCTCGACCACGATGAGCTGGCCAGGTCTGGCACGCGCGACCGGCTTGATGGCGGGGTGATAGCGGTTGAAGCAGTTCGGGTCGTCGGCGCAGTGCGCACCCTGCTTCTTCACCCGAACGACGGACTGGGTCTTGACGTCACTGGTATCGGCGAACGCGCTCCACGCGGCCGCGCCCAAGAGCGCGGACAGAAGTATTGCAAGGTTTTTCTTCATGCTGGCCTCCTCCCGGTTGACACTCAAAGGGTCGCCGACTGCGGCGGTTAATATCCGCCCGCGCGGCGCGGGCTGTCAACCCGTGGCGAACACCCGTTCCACCAGCCAATACAATCCCAGCACCAGGACCGCGCCGGAAAGCCCCAGCCCTACCTTGCGCTGTAACGGCTCGGTCGGCTGCAGGCCCCTCGCCCGCCCGAGCGCGAATCCGGCTTTCCACAACAACGTGGCGGCTCCGACGATCAGCAACTGCCCGATCTCCACGCCGACGTTGAACGCGGCCAGGGCCGGCACGACGGCATCGCGGGGGATCCCGTACTCGCGCAGCACGGAGGCGAATCCGAAGCCGTGCACCAGGCCGAACGCGAAGGTAATCCACCACCGACGGCGGATGTCGCTGACGAAGAAGTTCTCGGCGGCCACATAGACGATGCTCCCCGCAATCGCCGCCTCGACCAGCCGCGAGGGAAGCGTAACGACCTCGAGCACCGCCAGCGACAGCGTGATGGAGTGGGCGACGGTAAATGCCGTCACGACCGCAAACAGCGGCCAGAAACGGCGCGCGAGCACGATCACCGCGAGCAGGAACGCGATGTGATCGTAGCCGATCGCGATGTGCTCGACACCCGAGACGAAGTAGCGCCAGACCGTCTCGCCGAGCCCCGCCGGTTCGCCACCGATCTGCAGCACCGGATTGCCCGTGCCGAGCAGACCGATCCAGCTCTTCCGCGCTTGGACGCTGACCATGTGCCGGGCGGCCGGATCGACTTCGTGGAAAAGCACGACGCGGTACGACAAGGGGCGATCCGCGGCCGGGCAGCGGTACTTCAGTGTCAGCACCACGTGGTCGCCCTTGGCCGCGATCGACTCCGGCCTCGCCTCGCACGCCGCTCCGCCGGCCACGCTCAACGTCGCGCGCTCCAGGACATAGCCGAACACTCGATCCTTCTGCGCCTCGAGCCGGTCGGGAAGAACCTGATCCGCCGCATCGGTGAGCGCGAGCTGCGCGGCAACGTTCAGATCGATTCCGTTGAGCTCGAGCTCCGCGCGGACCTCCTGACCCTCGAGCGCGAGCCTGGAACTGGAAAGCTTGGTCTGGTGAGCGTGAACGTCGTAGGGCGCCGCGGCCGCCAGCAGGCCCAGCAGCGCGACCAGGCTTGCCGCGAATCGCGGCGCGGCCGCCGGGCGCTTTTCGCAACTGGCTTCCGTGGCGTCCTTGGTGGTCTCGGTGGTTTCCATTTCCTGTTCCTTCTGGTCTTGTGACACCGGGCGCCAGCGCCACGGCGCTGTCAGCGCGTGATCCCGACCACGCCGAGGATGAATGCGTAGGCGAAGGCCACCTCCTTCAGGTAATCGTAGCGGCCGGACGATCCGCCGTGTCCCGCTGTCATGTTGGTCCTCAACAGCAGCGGGTTCAGATCGGTCTTCAGCGCGCGCAGCTTGGCCACGTATTTCGCCGGCTCCCAGTACATCACCTGGCTGTCGTGGAGCGAGCCCTCGACCAGCATCGCCGGATAGGCCTTGCGCTCGATGTTGTCGTACGGCGAATAGGACAGCATGTAGTCGAAGTAGCGCTTGTCCCTGGGATCGCCCCATTCTTCGTACTCGCCCGTGGTCAGCGGAAGGGACTCGTCGAGCATGGTATTGACCACGTCGACGAACGGCACCTGGGCGACCACTGCACGGAACAGCTCCGGGCGCATGTTGGTCACCGCGCCCATCAGCAGTCCGCCGGCACTGCCGCCCTGGATCACCAGCCGGGAAGGGTCGGTATAGTGTTCGCGGATCAGATGCTCGGCGCAGGCGATGAAGTCGGTGAAGGTGTTCTTCTTGCTGAGCAAGCGCCCTTCGTCGTGCCAGCGCTTGCCCAGCTCTCCTCCACCGCGCACATGGGCACAGGCGTGGACCACGCCGCGATCGAGCAGCGACAGGCGCGATGAGGAGAAATCCACGTCGTGCGGGATGCCGTAGGCGCCGTAGCCGGTGAGCAGCATGGGCTGCGCCCCGGCCTTGCGCCGATCCTTGCGGTACACGAGCGAGATCGGAACGCGGGTGCCGTCGGGAGCGATTCCGTAATGCAGCTCCACCCGGTACATGGACGGGTCGTATCCGCCGCGCACCTCGCGCTGCTTGAGCAGCCGCAGTCTGCGCGGCTCGATGTCGTAGTCGTACACCGAAGGCGGCGTCACGTAGGAGGAATAGGACAGCCGGTAGGTCCCGCTGTCGAACTCCGCGTTGACGCCGCCGTAAACGTTGCGCACCGGTTCGGGAAACGCGATCTCATGGGTGGCGCCATCGGCGATTCGCCGCACGGTCAGCCGCGGGAAGCCGCCCGAACGCTCGTGCAGAACGAGGTAGCGGGCAAATACGTCCACGCCCGCGAGCATCACGTCTTCCCGGTGCGGCACCAGCTCGTGCCAGGGCGCTTCGCCGGGCGATTCGAGCGGCGCGCCCACGAGGCGGAAATTGCGCCCGCGATCGTTGGTGATCACGTAAAAGCGGTCGCCGCCGTGGTCGACGTAGTATTCGTGGCCCTCGCGGCGCGGCAGAAAAAGCAGCGGCTCGGCCTCGGGACGGTCTGCACGCAGGAACCTGACCTCGGTGGTGGTCGTGCTGTGGGAGGTGATGAAGATATAGCGGTCGCTGCGGCATCGGGCCACGCCCACCGAGAAGCGGGCGTCGGTCTCCTCGTACAGCGGCACGCCGTGCGCCTCGCCCAGCCGTTTGCGCCACACGCGGCTGGCCCGCTTGGTCTCATCTTCGGTCACATAGAACAGCGTCCGGCTGTCCATCGCCCAGGTCGCCGAGCGCACCTTCTCGATCCGGTCTGGAAGCAGCTCCCCCGACGACAGGTCTTTCACCTGCAGCGTGTATTCCCGGAAGCCGGTGAAATCCGTGGAGTACGCGAGCAAAGCGCCGTCCGGGCTGACTTCCATCGTGCCGACGCCCAGGTACGGCTTGCCGCGGGCCAACGCGTTGAGGTCCAGGATGATTTCTTCTTCGGCCGACAGGCTCTCGCGCTTGCGGCAATAGATCCGGTACTGCTGGCCTTTGCGGGTACGCGAGTAGTAGTAGAAGCGGCCATCCCGATAGGCCACCTCCACATCGGACTCCTTGATGCGCCCCACCATTTCGCGGTAGAGCTTGCGCTGCAGGAGTTCGCTCGGCTTCATCATCGCCCGGGTGTAGGCATTCTCCGCCTCCAGGTAGGCCCGCACGTCGGGCGAATTCCGCTCGCGCAGCCAGTGATAGTCATCGATGCGTCGGATGCCATGGATTTCGACGACGTGTGGACGCCGCGGTGCGGCCGGCGGAGTCGGATGGGGAATTCGAGGCACTAAACGCTCCTGTGGCAGTCCGGTCAAAGACGGTGAACGCCGGCCTCGATGCGATTGGTGCCGGCAGGCAAAGATTCTAGAATGTGGACACAGTGTAGAGGCAAGTACGCATGGCAGCTTACGAATCCGAGGTCACCAGGTTCATCCGCGAGTTCCTGCAGAAACATCCCGAGATCGTCGAAAAGCAGAAGCAGGCGCGGGCGACCTGGTGGGACCGGCCACAGGACCTGGAGGAGCGCAGACGGCTCGAAGAGGCCGAGGTGCCGAAAAAGCCGTACGAGTACTACTGAGTCCGGAAGCGGCGCAACCGCGCGGACGAGGCAGCACAGGAGGGAAATCGCGCCCGGCATGGCGCGGATCGGCCTCGAACCGCGCAATTTCCGGCCGGCCGTTTTGTCTAACAAGCGTTTGCGCGCGATGCGCGCGAGCCACGAACCGAGGCGAGCCGATGCAAGAAAGCCGCCACGAAGCGGCGCAACGGGCCGAGCTCCCCGCCACCACGGTGGTGGCGCGCTTTCAGATCGGTTGTCTGCGCTACCTAGACCAGGCGGGCGACGCGCTCCAGCCTCTTCCCCAGTTTGCGGCCGGCCCCGAGACGCTGACGCGCATGTACCAGGCGCTGGTGCTCGCGCGCGCTTTCGACGCCAAGGCGATCGCCCTTCAGCGCACCGGCAAGATCGGCACGTACGCCGCCGCGCTCGGTCAGGAAGCCGTGGGCGTGGGCACGGCCTTTGCAATGGGCGCCGAAGACGTGCTGTTCCCCTCCTATCGCGAATCGGCCGCCATGCTGGTGCGTGGCGTGACGATGGAAGAGCTGCTGCTGTACTGGGCGGGCGATGAGCGGGGGAGCAACTTCAGCGGCCCGCGCGCCGACTTCCCGATCTGCGTTCCGGTGGCTTCCCAGGCGCCCCATGCCGCGGGTGCCGCCTATGCGTTCAAGCTCAGGGGCGAGCGTCGGGTCGCGGTGTGCGTGCTGGGCGACGGCGCGACTTCGAAAGGCGACTTCTACGAAGCGATCAACTTCGCCGGCGTGCACGCGCTGCCGGTGGTTTTCGTCATCAACAACAACGGCTGGGCGATCTCGGTGCCGCTGCGTCTGCAGACCGCGGCGCAGACTCTGGCGCAGAAGGCGATCGCCGCCGGCGTGGAGGGCTTGCAGGTCGACGGCAACGATGTGATCGCGGTGCGCGACGCGGTGGAGCGTGCGGCGGCCAAGGCGCGAAGCGGAGGCGGACCGACGCTCATCGAGGCGCTCACCTACCGGCTGGGCGACCACACTACCGCCGACGATGCGACCCGTTACCGCGATCCGGAAGAAGTCAAGGCCCAGTGGCGCTTCGAGCCGATCGCCCGCCTGCGCGCCTATCTGTCCGGCCGCGGCTGGTGGGACAAGGAGCGCGAGGAGGCGCTGCACGGCCAATGCGCCGAGCGCATCCAGAAGGCGCTCGACGCGTTCGAGGCGATGCCGCCGCCGGGACCCGAGGCGATGTTCGATCATCTCTATGCCAGCCTGCCGAAGGCGCTTCAGGCGCAGCGCGCGCGAGCCATCGAGGAGCATCGACGCCGTGGCTGAAGTGAATCTGGTGCAGGCGATCAACATGGCGCTCGCGCACGAGATGGCGCGCGATCCCGACGTCATCGTGCTCGGCGAGGACGTCGGCGCCAACGGCGGCGTGTTCCGCGCCACGGTGGACTTGCAGCGGCGTTTCGGCTTGGAGCGCGTGCTCGACACGCCCCTGGCCGAAGGGCTGATCGCCGGTGCCGCGGTGGGCATGGCTGCCCAGGGCCTGAAGCCGGTGGCCGAAATCCAGTTCACCGGATTCATCCATGCATGCCTCGACCAGATCATCAATCACGCAGCGCGGCTGCGGCATCGCACGCGTGGAAGACTCACCTGCCCGATGGTGCTGCGCTCGACCTGCGGCGCCGGCATCCACGCGCCCGAGCACCACTCGGAAAGCCCCGAAGCGATATTCGCCCATGTCCCGGGTGTGCGCGTGGTGATTCCATCCTCGCCGCTGCGCGCCTATGGTCTGTTGCTCGCGGCGATCCGCGATCCCGATCCGGTTGTCTTCCTGGAGCCCACCCGCCTCTATCGCCTGTTCAAGCAGGAAGTTCCCGACGACGGCGAAGCGCTGCCGCTGGACGCCTGTTTCGTCGAGCGCGAAGGCCGGGACGTGACGCTCGTGAGCTGGGGTGCGAGCCTGCGCGAAGCGCTGGCCGCCGCGCAGGCGCTGAGCGCAGAGGGGATCGCTGCCGAAGTGATCGACGTGGCGACCCTGAAGATCCTGGACATGGACACGATCCTCGAATCGGTCGCCAAGACCGGGCGCTGCGTGATCGTGCACGAGGCGCCGCGTTGCGCCGGCTTCGGCGCGGAAATCGCGGCGAACCTCGCCGAGCACGGGCTGCTCGCGCTTTTCGCTCCCGTGCAGCGAGTCACCGGTTACGACGTCGTCACGCCGCTGGCGCGGCTGGAGCAGGAGTTCATGCCCGGCACCGCGCGCGTCGTCGACGCCGTGCACCGCGCCATGGAGTACCGTTGATGAATGTGTTCAAGCTGCCGGACCTCGGCGAAGGTCTGCAGGAAGCCGAGATCGTCCAATGGCATGTCCAAGCCGGGCAGCTCGTGGCGGTGGACCAGCCGCTGGTATCGGTCGAAACGGCCAAAGCGCTGGTCGACATCCCCTCTCCCCGGTCCGGGAAGGTGCTCAGGCTGTTCGCGAAGGTCGGCGAGGTCGTGCCGGTCGGCGCGCCCCTCCTCGCATTCGAGGGCGAAGGCGAGGACACCGGGGCGGTGGTCGGCGCCGTCGAGGTGGGCACTGCGCTCGTAGCGGAGAGCGCGACCGCCGAAACGCGGCGGCCCGTGGCCACGAGTGCCAAAGCCGCACCCGCGGTGCGCGCGCTGGCGCGACAGCTCTCGGTCGACATCGCAGTGGTCACTCCGACCGGACCCGAAGGCACGATCACCGCGGAAGACGTGCGGCGCACGGCGAAGATGCTCGCGGAGGCCGCTGCGCAGGAGCCATTGCGCGGCGTGCGCCGCGCAATGGCACAGAACATGGCCATCGCCAACGCCGAGGTGGCGGCGGCGACCGTGGTCGACGACGCCGATATCGACGCCTGGCCCGCCGGCACCGACATCACGATCCGCCTGATCCGGGCGCTCGTCGCGGCCTGCCGCGCCGAGCCCGCGCTCAACGCCTGGTTTGACGCCCGCTCCATGAGCCGCCGGCTGATGACAAAGATCGACGTCGGCATCGCCACCGATACGCCGGACGGTTTGTTCGTGCCGGTGCTGCGCGATGTGGCCAACCGCGATGCGCCCGACCTGCGACGCGGACTGGACCGCATGATCGCCGACGTCAAGGCGCGGCGCGTGCCGCCCGAGGAGTTGCGCGGCTACACGATCACGCTGTCCAACTTCGGCATGATCGCCGGCCGCTATGCCGCGCCGGTGGTGCTGCCGCCCACCGTGGCGATCCTCGGGGCGGGGCGCGTACGGCCGGAAGTCGTCGCCGTGAACGGCACACCCGCGGTGCACCGGATCTTGCCGTTGAGCCTGACCTTCGATCACCGTGCGGTCACCGGCGGTGAAGCCGCACGTTTCCTCGCTGCCGCGATCGCCGATCTGCAACGCGCGCAATAGGCAGACGCCCTTCTTCCCGTCGGGGTCGATGGCGCGGGCGCCCGAACAGCGGTGCGGCCCGGCCTCGGGACGGTCTGCGGGCAGAAAACCTGACCTCGGCCGCGGTCGTGCTGTGCGAGGAAACGAACATGTAGCGGACACTTCTCGAACGGCGCACGCCGAGCGAAAAACGGCATTCCAGAATTGCGGCGCATCCGGCCGCCAATCGCCACCTCATCCCCCGCAAGCGGGCAACGAGGAAATCCAGCACTCTGGTAATGCGGTGCGCAATCTGCTCCTCTCCTCGCGCTCACCGTATAGAGTTGGATTGAGGTGCTTTTTCACCAGTTGTATCCCAACGTGAAAAGGACCGTCCGGTCGGTGCGAGCACGGCCCGGCGCGGGATTCGCGTCCCAGTCCACGTTGTATTGCGCGGTCGCCGACAGGCGCGCGATCACCGGCCAGCGCAACCCGCTCTGGGTGCGCACGAACAGGTTCTCGGAGTCGTCGAGGGCGGAAAAGCCCTCGTTGCGATGGAAGGCCTGCGTCTTCGAGCCAAACAAGTAGTGGTCGAACTTCAGCGCCCAGCGGCCCGCCGGGTAGCTCTCGTCGGCGCCCATGTCGAAGTCAGTGTTGACGTAGTTCAAGCCGCCTTCGAGTGACAGGTTGGTCGCCGGTGTTTCGAGAAACTGGTAGCCGGTACCGACGCCGAGCGTGGTTCGGAGGTTGATGTCCTTGAACTCGTCGCTTTCCATGTCGGCGTTCGAGTACGCGTACCACTTCCGGGTGATGAAGTGGTCGTACTTCAGGTAGGCGATCCAGTTCGATTCGGTCTGCACGCCGCTGTCCTCTGCCTTGTTTACCGCACCGCCGATGGTGAATCGGTTCTCGACCGAGCGCGCGACCACTTCCATGTCGGCATGAACCTTCTCGGTATCCGTGTTGCCAGACGTGGCCGATGCGCCGACGTTGATGTGCCCAGTGACCTTGACCGGCGGCTCCGGCTTGCGCGTCATCGCCGTGATGCGGCCCAGAGGAAGGGGGCTGGTTTCCAGCCAGTTTCCTCCGGACAACGTCGCGCTGCCCGGATCCGACTGCGCGAACACCGCTTCGATTCGATTGGACTGGTCGATCGTCGCGTAGACCGGCTCGTCGGTGGAAAGCGTTGCGACCTGCGCCCAGTCGATGCGCACATCGCCCGCGTACGGCGTCTTCACCAGGAGCTTGCCTCTCTCCAGACGCACGATCTCGCCGCTGATGCGATCGCCGTTGTGCAGCACTATTTCATCGGCGTGCGCCGTCCGGCCGGCAAGGCATAAACCGAGAACGAGGAATCTCCAGGCCATTCGGCGCATTTGTCGTTGTTTCTCCCAAACGAGACACGCACCGCGCTGGTGGAGCGCATCGCGGTGCGGTTGATCCGACACTGTGATCTTTCGCGAAACGCTCGCGGCCCGAAGACCGCGAGCCTGCCGGGAGACAGCAGTCGGGCTTATGGCGCCCATTACTCGCCTGACACCCTGTTGCGAACCGAGTTCCCTCCGGCGGCGCAAGCATGCACAAGATGCTGACTTGCGTAATGGTTCTATTGCCGCCGCGCCGGCTGCCGAGAGCTTTCTGGTAAAGTGCCGGACACTTCGCGAGCCAGACACGAACAACCCCGGGAGGATCGATGAGAGCCGCATACTTTCTGCTGCTCGCCTGCGCGCTGCCGCTGCTTGTGCACGCCGAGGAACCGGTGCCGATCGAGCAGGAGCCGAGACACCGGCTGAGATTCGAGAACCCCCACGTCCGCTTCTTCGACGTCGATCTGCCGCCCGGGTACGAGGGCCGCTACCACTGGCACACCAACGACGGCGTGTTTGTGAACATCCTGCCGGCCGAGACCATCGCGCAGGACTTGGGCAAGGAACCGGAAAAGCGCGGCTGGCGCGCCATCGGAGAGACCTATTTCATCGGATACCGCGACAAGCCCAAGGCCCATCGGGTATCGAACAGCGACACCCAGAACTACCGCGTCACCGATACCGAAATCGTGCGCGGCTGCGGCGCGACCCAACCCCTGGTCGAGGCAGCAGGCCAAACGCTGATCGTGGACAACGCGCGCGTATTCGTGACGCGGATAATCCTTCATCCGGGCGAGTCGACCGAGCTGCACGGACCGTGCGGCATGCTGGTGTCGGTTTCCGAAGGCAGCCTGCAGATCGCGGCCGGCGGCCTGGAGCAAGCGATCGGCCTGGGGCGCGCCGGATTCCATTGGCGGCAGTCGGTCGAGCCGCACAAGCTCACCAACGTCGGGCGCAACGTCTTTCACGCGGTGGACATTCGGTTGAAATAGCGCCCGCCGATGGATCCGGGCCGCAGGAACGTGGTCGCGCTGTCGGCGTGCCAGGCGCTGCTGGTGATGAACAACGTGATGATGATCTCCATCGGCACGCTGGCGGCGGACACCCTGGCCCGAAACAAGCTGCTGGTGACGGTTCCAGCCACCAGCTATATCGTCGGCGCGGGTCTCGCGTCGCTGCCGATGGCGCACTACATGAAACGCCACGGCCGGCGCGCCGGATTCATGATCGGTGCGGCATTCGGCATGGCCGGCGCGGCGATCGCGGTCGCTGCGATCGCCCTGCACCAGTTCTGGCTGCTGTGTCTCGCCACGCTGGTTTCGGGGGTCTATAACGGCAGCGGCGGTTTCTACCGGTTCGCGGCAGCCGACGCGGCCGCCACCGAGTACAAGAGCAGGGCCATCTCGCTGGTGCTGGCGGGAGGTATCGCCGGCGGCATCCTCGGCCCGGAGAGCAGCAAGCTCACGCGCGAGCTGCTGGGGCCGGTGTTTCTCGGTTCCTTCCTGTCGTTGATCGCTCTCGCGGCGGCGGCGATGGTGTTGCTGGGCCGGCTCGCCATCGCGCCGCCCTCGGCCGAAGAGCGCAGCGGCGCACAGCGTCCGCTCGCCCGGATCGCACGCCAGCCCGTGTTCATCGTCGCGGCGCTGGGCGCGATCACCGCCTACGGCGTCATGAACCTGCTGATGGCGGCGGCGCCGCTCGCGATGCAGATGTGCGGCCATCCCTACAACCAGCAGGTGCTGGTGATCGAATGGCACATCGTGGCGATGTTCGCGCCGGCGTTCGTGGCCGGCTGGCTGATCGCGCGTTTCGGCGTGCTTCAGGTGATGTTCACTGGCGTGCTGCTCATGCTGAGCGCAGTCTGGATCGCCGTGAGCGGCATTGCCGTCCTGCACTTCTGGCTGTCCATGGTGCTGATCGGCGTGGGCTGGTGCTTTCTGTTCGTCGGAGGCACGACGCTGCTGACGGAAGCCTACGGCCCCGCGGAGAAGGCCAAGACGCAGGGCACCAACGATCTCCTGATCTACGTCACGATGTCGACTTCGTCGCTGCTCTCCGGCGCGATCCTCTATCGATTCGGGTGGAACCCGCTCAACTACAGCGCGCTGCCGCTGCTCGCCCTCACCGGCGTGGCCATCCTGTGGCTGGCCCGGTTGCGCCGCGCCGCGGCCGCCTCCGGCCGCCGATGAAGCTCTCGATCCTCGATCAGTCTCCGATAATCAGCGGCCATACGCCGACCGACGCGGTGCGCGAGACGGTGAAGCTGGCACAGACGGCGGAGCGGCTCGGTTACCACCGCTACTGGCTCGCCGAGCACCACAACATGCGCGGTCTGGCCGACCCCTGCCCGGAAATCCTGCTCGGTGCCGTCGCGGCGGCGACCTCGCGCATTCGCGTGGGCACGGGCGGGGTGCTGCTGCCCTACTACAGCGCGCTCAAGGTGGCGGAAGTCTTCCGCATGTACGAGGCGCTGTATCCAGGACGCATCGACCTGGGGATCGGACGCGCGCCGGGAGGCGACATGCTCACCGCGCGCGCGATGAATCCGCGTGCGTTCGAGGACATGGACGCTTTTCCGCGGCAGGTCATCGAACTGGTCGGGTGGCTGGACGAGGCGCTGCCGGGGGACCACCCTTACCATTCGGTGCGCGCGATGCCGGCCGGCGACACCTCGCCGGAGATCTGGCTGCTGGGCTCTTCGGACTACTCCGGCGCGCTGGCCGCACATCTCGGGCTGCGTTTCGCCTTCGCGCACTTCATCAACGCCCACGGCGGAGACGCAGTCTCGCGCGCATACCGGGCGGAGTTCCGCGCGTCGCTGCGCGACCCGGCGCCCTACTGCATGGTCTGCGTGTTCGCGATCTGCGGCGAGACGCAGGCCGAAGCCGAGCGCCTGGCGGCCTCGATCGATCACCGGCGGCTGCTCATGGCGAGCGGGCGCGAAGCCCTGGTCGCCACCACCGACGAGGCGCTGGCTTACCCGTACTCCGAGCGCGATCGCGAGATCATCGCCCGCGAGCGCGCCCGCGCGGTGATTGGCACGCCCGACGCGGTCAAAAAGCGAGTCCTCCAGATCAGGGACGCGTTTGCGGCAGACGAGCTGATGGTGATCACCATCACCGGCGAATACGCAAGTCGGCTGCGGTCGTACGAATTGCTGGCGCAGGCGTTCGAACTGCACGCACAAGCATCGGCCTCGGCCCGCGCCCTCTCCACGGATCCGGCGCGTGGCGAGGGTGCCTCATGACTGCGTCTGCGCCCTCGAGCGCGGCGCAGGGTGCGGGGAGGTGGGCGGACGGGGGTGGCGAAATGGGCGAGCTTATCTTGCTCGTCATCCTGGCCGGCGTACAGTTCACGCACATCCTCGACTTCATGATCGTGATGCCGCTCGGCCCGCAGCTCATGCGGCTGTGGCAGATCCGACCGTACGAGTTCGCGCTGCTGTTTTCCGCCTACACGTTTACCGCTGCCGCCGCTGCACTGCTGTGCTCCCTGTATATCGATCGCTTCGACCGGCGGAAGGCCCTGCTCGCGCTCTATGGCGGATTCGCGCTCTCCACGCTGCTGTGCGCGCTGGCACCGAGTTACGGCTGGCTGCTGACGGCGCGCGCCGCGGCCGGCGCCTTCGGCGGTGTGGCAGGCGCGGCCGTCTACTCGATCCTCGGCGATCTCATCCCGGAAACGCGGCGCGGGCGTGCGATGGGCGTGCTGATGACCGCCTTCCCGGTATCGGCCGTGGTCGGCGTGCCCCTGGGGCTGTTCCTGGCCAATCACTTCGGCTGGCGCGCGCCCTTCGTACTCGTCTTCGCGCTGTCGTTGCTGGTGTTGTTCGGCGCATCGAGGCTGGTGCCACCACTGCACGCGCACGTGGAAAAGGCCCGCCTGCGCAATGCCTGGCAGCTCCTGCAGAGCGTGTTCGCGGATGCCAATCATCGTCAGGCGCTCGCCTTCATGGCAGTGCTGGTGTTCGGCGGCTTCTCGGTGATTCCGTTCATCGCCCCTTACATGGTCAGCACCGTGCGCCTGCGCGAAAGCGACCTCACCTATCTTTATTTCTTCGGCGGGCTCGCCACGGTCTTCACGTCGCGCCTCATCGGGCGGCTGACCGACCGCCACGGCAAGCGCAAGATGTTCACCATCGTCGCCCTGGTGTCGATCGTGCCGTTGCTCATCACCACCAACCTGCGGCCGGTTCCGGTGTGGATCGCGATCGCCGCTTCGGTACTTTTCATGGTGTTCGTCTCCGGGCGTTTCGTGCCCGCGATGGCGATCGTCACCGCCGCCGCGCAACCCGGCGTACGCGGCGGCTTCATGAGCGTCAGCTCGGCGGTCCAGCAACTGGCCTCGGCCCTCGCGTCGCTGGCCTCCGGCGTGATCATCGGCCGCGGCGCCGATGGTTCGATGACCCGTTACTGGCTCGTCGGCCTGATCTCGATCGCGTGCGTGCTGCTCTGTATCCGCCTGGCGAGAAGGATCGAGACGAGGGGATAGGCCCAGACGGTGCACCGCCGCGGCCTTCCGGGCGCATCGCTACCCCCGCTCCGGGATGAAATCGTCCTTCGCGTGCGCGAGATTTGGCTGCTAGCGCCGGGCAGCGACTCGCTCCGCGATCGACAGCACCCGGTACATCGATCGTACTACCGGAAGTTCGATCAGTTCGCCGTCGACCACCACGAGCCCGGTCGCGTCCTGCTCGAAGGCCGCGCAGACCTTCTTCGCCTTCTCGACGGTCTTCTCGTCGGGCGTGAACGCTTCGTGGATGATCGGCAACTGCCTGGGGTGAATCGATGCCTTGCCGGTGAATCCCAACGCAGCGCAGCGTCTGGCCTCTTCGCGCAAGCCATCCGGGTCTTCCAGGTTGAGAAAAGGAACATCGAGCAGGTCGATGCCGGCCGAAGCGGCCGCGTGCACCAGCCGCGAGCGGGCGTAGAGCAGTGGCTCCCACGCCTTCTGGCAGCGCAGGTCCGCGGACATGTCCACGGCCCCGAGGATCATCGAATCGATGCGCGGACTCGCTTTTGCGATCTGGTGCGCCCGTTCCAGTCCCTGGTTGGTCTCGATGATCACACAGAAACGGATCTCGCGCGCCGGGCCGGTCGAAAGCAGCGCGTCGATCAGCTGGATTTCCTCGGCCGAGCGGATCTTCGGGATCATGATGGCCGGCGGCGGCGAGCCCATGGCGAGGATGGCAGTGAGGTCCTTGAGTCCGTCCGCGGTGGACAGCGCATTGATGCGCAGCATCAGTTCGATGTCGGCGCGCGCGTGCTTCTGGAACAGCGGCAGCGTCAGAGCGCGCGCCTCGGCCTTGCGATCGCGCGCCACCGCATCTTCCAGGTCGACGCAGACGATGTCGGCTCCTGCTTCCAGGGCTTTCTCGAAACGGTCCGGCCTCAGGCCCGGCACGAACAGCAGGCTGCGGCGCGGGCGGACGGAACCATATGCTTCGCGCATGCGCTTCTCCGTGCAAAGCGCGGATTCTATCGGAGGAACGGCAAGTCGAACCAGCGATGGCACCAAGGACACCAAGCGAAGCCAACGGGACACGGAAACGTCGAAGACAACGGCACAGATCGGAGACTGCGGCTGCGCAGGTCCGGGCTTGTCGTGGTTGACGCAGACGCAGAACCGCCCGCTCCGACGCCGCGGCGTGCCAACTCGCGCACGGCGGGCGTCAACGCCGCGATCGCCAAGCCGGACACGCCGACGAGGAAGAACATCCTCTGGAAAGCCGGTACCGATCGGGGGCGTCCACACCTCGCGCAGGAATTGCCCGTAAGTTCTGCCACCGCCCCGCACATCGCACGCAGCGCGCTCCACACCAGCATGCCCGCCGTGGCGATCCAGCGCTGGTTCCCCCGTCGGCCCAGCTGCAGTCCGAACAGCGTGTAGCGGGGTTTCCGCTGGAGGCGTCCGCACCCTGGCGCGGGAGTGGGCGCCGCGCCTGGCGCGGCTCATTCGCCGATCACGATTCCTTCGCCGGGGCTGGCGCTCTTGGCTGGCAGTCTCGGCCGTCCGATGAACAGCAGCAGCGGCAGTGCCGCAAGCGCGACGATCGCAAATAGACCGAAGTCAGCCGTGTAGGCGATCACGGCCGCCTGCAGGTGGATCTCTTCCTCCAGCCGCGCGAGCGACTCCGGTGCCGCGAGGCTCCAACCGTTCTGCGCCTGCGCGCGCAGCGCCTCGTTATACGGAGTGATGTGCTCGGCGAGCTGCGCGTGCATGGTCGTGCGCGTGCGCACGTAGAGTGTGAGGGCTCCAGAGACTCCGATGCTCGCACCCAGGCTGCGGATCAGGTTGTAGACCGCGGCCGCTTCGGTGCGCCGATGCGGCTCCAGCGCCGGAAAGGCGATTGCCTGGATGGGCACCAGGATGATGCCTCCGCCCACGCCTTGCAGGAAGTTCGTCCACAGCAGCGGCCATTCGCCCACCTCGGCGGTCCAGCGCGACATTTCCCAGCTCGATCCCGCGAGCAGCAGCAATCCGGCCACGATCAGGGCGCGCGGATCCACGCGGCTCACCAAGCGCCCGCCGATCAGCATTGCCGCGAGCAGCCCGAACCCGCGCGGAGCCTGGAGCAGCCCGATGGCGTCGACCGAGTAGCCGCGCACATGCTCCAGAAAGGCCGGCATGAGGACCATGGGCGGCGTGGTGAGGAAGCCGTACAGGAAAGCGAAGACCAGGCCCATGAAGAAACTGCGCTGCGCGAGCAGGCGCGGATCGAGAAAAGGTCGCCGGGCGGTCAGGCAGTGCACATTGAACAGATAGAAGCCGAGCGCGGCGAGAAACGCTTCGGTAATGATCTCCCACGACTCGAACCAGTCGAGCTGGCCGCCCCGGTCGAGCATCAGTTGCAGCGCGCCGATACCCAACGAGAGGCTCAGGAAGCCGAACCAGTCGAAGGGATGGCGCGGATGGCGCTCGGTTTCGGGAACGAAAGCGGCCGCGCCGGCCAGCGCCAACAACCCGAACGGCACGTTGATGTAGAAGATGTAGCGCCAGCTCAGGTATTCGGTCAGGTAGCCGCCCAGGGTCGGGCCGACGAAAGAGCCCATCACGGAGCCCACGCCCCACAGGGCCATGGCCTTGCCCTGCTCTTCTGGCGGATAGGTGTCGAGGATGATGGCGTGCGAGAGCGGAATGAGAAACGCGCCGCCGAGCC
Organism: Burkholderiales bacterium; assembly: GCA_035560005.1. NCBI lineage: Bacteria > Pseudomonadati > Pseudomonadota > Betaproteobacteria > Burkholderiales > Burkholderiales bacterium. The sequence goes on from DATMAN010000102.1 coordinate 21,024, forward strand.
CCTGCACCACGCGCGCGAACACTTCCATCGCCAGGGAGTCGGCCGCGCCGCACAGCACCGACGCGCCGAGAAACACCGACACGGCCCATAGGAACACGCGCTTGCGGCCGAAGCGCAGGCTCAGCCAGCCGGCAGTGGGAATCGAAATCGCCGAGGCGACGATGTAGGACGTAATCACCCACGAAATCTGATCCTGGGTGGCCGAGAAGGCGCCCTGCATGTGCGGCAGGGCCACCGCGGCGATGGTCCAGTCGACCGAATACAGAAAGCTGGCGAGCCCGACCGACGCCGTGATCAGGGCGGGGTGGCGGGCGGGAGTCACGGTCTCAGCCGGCGTGGCCGGCCAGCGCCGGGGCGGGCACCAGGAAGCGCGGCAGCCAGCCGCTGTCGATCAGTCTTTGCACCATGCGCGGCATTCCGCGCGGCTGGCCTGTGTCCACCGTAACGGTCACCGTCATGCCGGCGCGCAGCTGCACCGATCCCGGAAGCTGGTCGACGCGGATGCGCACCGGCACGCGCTGCACGACTTTCACCCAGTTGCCGCTCGCATTCTGCGGCGGCAGCACCGCGAATTCCGCGCCGGTGGCTGGCGCGATCGCTTCCACTACGCCCGACCACGGCCGCTCGGGATAGGCATCGGCGACGACTTTCGCCGGCTGGCCCACCCGCATGTGGGTGAGCTGGGTCTCCTTGAAGTTCGCTTCGATCCACACCGGCCCGTCCTCGATCAGACTGAATGCCGGTGCACCCTTGTCCACGAACTCGCCGACCCGCAACCGCATGTTGCTGACCACACCGGCCACGGGCGCCGTGACCCGACTGCGCGCCAGGTCGTGCATCGCCGCATCGTACGCGGCCTGCGCCTCCGCGAAGCGCGGATGCTGTTCCGCGCGCAGATCCGGATTGCCGTTCAGCGCCGCCAGCACCCGGTTGGTCCTTTCGCGCACCGTCTCGAGGCGCCGGCGCGCGGCTTCCAGATTCAGGCGTGCTTCTTCGTACGTGTCGGCCCGGGTCATGCCCTTTTCCCGCAGCCGCTCCTGCCGTTCGAGCTGTCGGGCGAAGAATTCGATGCGCTCGCGCGCTTCCGCCTGCTCCTGCAGCGTGGCGCGGTATTCGGCGCGCAGCGACTGCACGTCCGCACGCACTACGTCCATCTGGGCGCGGGCTCGGGCCACAGCGATCTCGAAAGGCTCGGGGTCGAGGCGAAACAACAGCGCGCCGGCCTGCACCGCCTGGTGATCGCGCACCGCGACTTCGACCACCCGTCCCGCCACCGCCGCGCTGATCGCCACGATGTTGGCCTTCGCATAGGCGTTTTCGGTTGCCACGTGCCGCCCGCCGGTGGCGTAAACGTAGAGCGCCGACGCCATCGCGGCCAGAGGGACGAGGACGAGCAGCGCCGCACGCGCCATACGGCGCACCGCGATCACCGATTTTCCGTCCGGGACCGACACGCTAACGCCTCTGCCTGCGACCACCGTTGCCGTTGTTCTCGACGGCGAGCCGCTGAAGGTTGGCCTTGATCGCGAGCAGCGCATCGACGAACTGCTCCTGTTGCGAGGCCGACAGGCCCACCGCGGCATCGCGCCGCACCTCGGCGGCGGCAGCGCGCATCGCCTTGATGGCCGGCTCCACCTCCTCGGTCAGAAAAACGCGTTTGGCGCGCCGGTCGCCGGCATCGCTCTCGCGGCGGATCCAGCCCTTCTGTTCCATGCGGTCGAGCAGCCGCCCCAGGGTGGCTTTCTCCACCTCCAGGATCTCGGCCAGCTCCGACTGCGTGACGCCGTCGTTGCGGAAAAGATGGTTCAGCACCCACCACTGCGAGCGGGTGAAACCCAGCCGCCTCACCCGGCGGTCGAAGATGGTGCGCATCAGGCGGGCTACGTCGTTGAGAAGGAAGCCGAAGTTGCGGGAGAGGTCCTCGCGGAACACGGAAAAGGCACCTACAATTGGTTGCTTAGCTTACGATATGCCAGGTTATCAAATGACGCAAGCGCCCGGCCCGCCGAGACAGGCCGCTGCTAGAATCGATTACACAATCAAATCGATCGGAAAGCTGGGGGAGGCATGAAGATCACGGCCGTCGAGACGATCAACCTGGAGGAATTCCCCAACGTGCTTTGGGTGCAGGTCCACACCGACGAAGGCGTCGTGGGTCTGGGGGAGACTTTCTACGCGGTGGCACCGGTCATCGAGCACATCCATCAGACCTGCGCTCCCTACCTGCTCGGCCGCAACCCGCTGGAGATCGACCGGATCTCCCGCAACTTCCTCAATACCTATCTCGGCTTTAACAGCGTGGGGGTCGAGATGCGGGCGATGTCGGCGATCGATATCGCGCTGTGGGACATCTTCGGCCAGTTCACCGGCCAGCCGATCTACCAGTTGCTGGGCGGCGCCTCGCACGAGAAGGTGCGGGTCTACAACACCTGTGCCGGCTACCAGTACGTGCGCGCCAAGCCGGTCCAGGGGACGGCAAACTTCGGCCTGCCAGCGAAAGTGGACAAGAAGGCCCGCCCGTACGAGGACCTGCTGGCGTTCAAGACCGATGCCGGAGAGCTGGCGGAATCCTTGCTCGAAATGGGGATCAGCGGAATGAAGATCTGGCCATTCGACGAGGCGGCTGAAGCCTCCAACGGGACTTACATCTCCAACGCGGAACTGAAAAAGTCGATGAAGCCGTTCGAGCAGATCCGCAAGGCAGTCGGCGACAAGATGGACATCCACGTGGAATTCCACTCGATGTGGCAGCTGCCGGCCGCAATCCGCATCGCCAAGGCACTCGAGCAGTTCGATCCGTTCTGGTACGAAGATCCCGTCAAGATGAACAATCTCGATGCGCTCGCAGACTACGCGCACCGCACCGACGTCTGGGTCACCGCGTCGGAAACCCTCGGCACGCGCTGGGGCTTCCGCGAGCTGTTCGAGAAGAAGGCGGTTTCTGTGTGCATGCTGGACGTGGGCTGGACCGGCGGCCTGTCGGAGTCCAAGAAGATCGCGACCATGGCCGAGGCCTACGCGCTGCCGGTGGCGCCGCACGACTGCACCGGGCCGGTACTGCTGACCGCTTCGGTGCACCTGTCGATGAACTGCCCGAATACGCTGGTGCAGGAAATGGTGCGAGCGTTCTACTATGACTGGTACGGCCAGCTCGTCACCCAGCTTCCGCCCGTGAAGGACGGGTATATCACCGCGCCAAAGGGCCCCGGGCTGGGCACCAAGCTGCAGCCCGGCATCGCCAGACGCAAGGATGCCAGTGTGAGGGTCTCGAAACTCAGCAAGTGAGCCTTACGATGGCAGATAAACACTAAAGTCACGAAGAGACGGCATTCCGGATTTTCTGTGCGCCTTCGTGTCTTTGTGGCGAACCCCAGGTTCCACATATGAGCAAACAGCCAAATGACACCGACCCGCGAGTGATGGTGCTTGCGCCGGGCGACAACGTCGCGATTGCGAAGACCGAGATTGCAGAGGGAACAACGCTGGAGGTGATTGGGCAGCGGGTGACGCTGAAGTCGAAAGTCGACATTGGCCACAAGTTTGCGTTCAAGCTCATCCGCAAAGGCGAGCGCATCGTCAAGTACCGTGCGCCGATCGGCAGCGCCACGCGGGACATCGCCCCCGGCGAGTACCTGCACACGCACAACGTGACGAGCAATTACCTACCCACCTACACGCTGGAAGAGGGAAAGCAGTTCGTGAAGATCAAGGAGGCCGAACGATGATCCAGGCCTATCTGCGTCAGGACGGGCGCAAGGGCATCCGCAACACCATTCTCGTCGCCTACCTGGTCGAGTGCGCGCATCACGTCGCGCGCGAGATCGTGACCCCTTACCGGGAACAGGGCATACACCTGATCGGCTTCTCCGGCTGTTATCCAAACGCCTATGCCTACCGGATGATGACCCGGCTCGCCACCCACCCGAACGTGGGCGCGGCGCTTTTCGTATCGCTCGGCTGCGAGGGCTTCAACAAGGCAGGGGTGCTCGAATACGCGCGCAAGTCGGGCCGCCCGGCCAAGCTGTTGGTGATCCAGGACAGCGGCGGCACGCGCAAGTCCATCGTGCAGGGCCGTGACTGGGTCGAGCGAACGCTCGAGCAACTTGCGCATACTCCCCGGGCGCAGATGGGCGTCGAGGAACTGATCGTCGGCACCAAGTGCGGCGGCTCGGACGCCACCAGCGGACTGACCGCCAATCCGGCAATGGGGCGTGCCTTCGATTTCCTGGTGGAGAAAGGCGCGGCCTGCATTTTCGAGGAGACCGGTGAACTGATCGGAATGGAGCACTGGATGGCCGAGCGGGCCGAGAATCCGGCGCTCGGGCAGGAGATCATCCAGACGGTGGCCAAGGCGGCGCGCTACTACGCCGCCATGGGGCACGCGAGCTTTGCACCGGGCAACGCCGACGGTGGGCTCACGACGATCGAAGAAAAGTCGCTCGGCGCCTACGCGAAATCCGGCCAGTCGAAGATCTCCGGGATTCTGAAGCCCGGGGACGCGCCGCTGCGTGGCGGGCTCTATTTGATGGACATGATCCCCGACGGAGAGCCGCGCTGGGGCTTTCCCAACATCAACGACAATGTCGAGGTCGGCGAACTGATCGCCTGCGGCGCGCACCTGGTGCTGTTCTCGACTGGCCGCGGGTCGGTCGTGGGCTCCGCGATTTCTCCGGTCATCAAGGTCTGCGCCAACCCGAAAACCTATCAGCGCATGGCGGACGACATGGACGTGGACGCCGGCCGCATCCTGGAAGGCAAAGCCACGCTCGATGAAGTCGGCCGCGAGATCTACGACCTGCTCCTTCGAGTGGCAGCCGGCGAGAAGACCAAATCCGAAGGTCTCGGCCACCAGGAATTCGTGCTCACCTACAAGAGCTTCGAAGCGCTCGGCCCGGCTTGCTTCCCGTCTGCGGCCTGATGGAGTGTTCAACGCCAAGCACGCCGCAACGCGCAGAGGAAAACAAAAGAAGGGCGCATGGGCGGAGTTTCCGGCCCCGCGCCGGTTGCAACGAGCCGCCATCGCCACTGGGGGTCTCCACGTCGGATGTCTCCGGGTTTCCGACCCCGTGCGTCCTTCGCGGTGACCGCGGTTGCGTTGGTCTTTACAGCAGCCCGAAGAAGACGTAACACACAGCCGCGCCGACGACGGCCATCGACAGGCCCCACGCCAGCATCTGGTTGAAAAGCCGCTTGCGGTCGACGTCCGCCGCCGCGTTGGCGATGCACAGCGCTCCCAGCGTGGAGAGCGGCGAGACGTCCACCAGGTGCGCGCCGACGTTGATCGAGGCAGCGATCGCGATCGGGTCGCCCCCGCCCAGCTTCTCGATCAGGCCGGGAATCATCGGCAGGAAAGTCGGCAGTACCACCGCCGAGGAGCTGCTGTAGACCGAGATCACTCCGGTTACAAAGGCGATCACGCCGGTCACGGTCGTGGGGTCGGAGACCTTGGCCAGCAGTCCGGTGAACAGATCCAGCCCGCCCACCTTGTCCGCCACCGAGATCAGCACTGTCATGCCGCAGACCATCACGATGACGGTCCACGGCATCTCCCTGAAAGTCGCCTTTTCGTCGGCCGCCCCGCACAGCGAGAGGATTGCCGCCGCGACGAACGCACCGATCGTTACGTCGATCTCGAACACGAGCACTGCTGCGATCAGCAAGCAGATGACCGCGATCGTGAGCTTCTGCTTGCCGTCCAGCGCGGCGCTCCCGGCATGCGGTTCGACTACCGGCGCGGTGGCGCCCGAAGCCAGTAGGTGCGCGCCCCCGAAAAG
>DATMAN010000103.1 GCA_035560005.1 Burkholderiales bacterium
CTAGCAAGCCCGCCTGATTGCCCTCCGAAGGGATCGCGAGTTCTTCCGCAAGAGCAGTCCGGTCACCTGGCTCAATCAGATTTTTGAGCGAGATCTCCGCGGTATTCGCACCGCACTTCATTTCCGCGATGGTGCCCCGCGCGCCGCGCTCCAATGGATCCGGCGGTCAGCCCTTCGGCAGGGCGCGCTTTTCGGTCGTCTGCTTCCGATAACCCGACGCCCCCCGGAACCCGCACGCCGCTGAGCGATCAAAAACCTTGCAAAGGTACCCGGATGACCCGAGGCCAGGTCGGGCCCAGCCGCTCATCCGGAGTGCGTGCGCCCCGCAAGCTCCGGGGCGCCAGTTCGGTTGGCGGCTGTCCTCTGGTTCGCCTCGCCTCGCGGTCGGACGCAGACCGTTTAGGAGGAGGTGAAGCCTATGTTCAAGTCCATCAAGCATTGGCAGGATCCGGTGAATTTCATTCTCGGGTTGTGGCTGATCGCCTCCCCCTGGGTTCTTGGACATCGGGCGGAAGCGAGCCCGACCTGGAACGCGGTGATTTTGGGGATCGCCGTCGCGGTGATCGCCCTGATCGCGTTCTTCCGGGTCATGGCCTGGGAGGAATGGCTCAATGCCGCGTTCGGGGTCTGGCTCGCGATCTCTCCCTGGGTCCTTGGCTTTAGCGCGCTCGCCTCGGCGACCGCCAACGCCGTCATCGTCGGCGTAGTCGTCGCAGTGCTCGCGCTGTGGACGCTGGGGACCGACAAGGACATCGGGGGTTGGTGGAGCCCGGCCACCTAGAACAACCTGCACCGGCGCGCGGGGGTATTCCGATCGGCAGGGAGTATCCCCGCTGTTTTCTTCGTTTTCTCGATTCGGGGCTCTGCGGACTGGCACGGTCCGCGTAACGAGCGCCCTGCAGTTCGGCGCAGGGCGGGCGCGAACGGCCTGAGCTTCCGAACCCGGCTCGCGAGCCCGTCGCGGCTCGCTTTCCCATCGCCCTGCGCGTCAGGGTCGCTTTCCATGCGGCCTGCGCTGCCCCCGGATGAGCCCTGCGGGGCGAGGCATGTGTTTTCAAATGCAGTGAGCACGCAGCGGCTGCGGCGTGCTCTGGGACGACTCGGCCGGCGCTCGGGAGCTGGCGCATCCTGCCTTATAATTTAGGCGCTTACCGTCGATCGACCGCCCGCCACCGCACTCGATGCAGCAGCTCTTCGCCTTCGGCGTCAACCACCACACCGCGCCGCTGGACGTGCGCGAACAGGTGACGTTCGGCCCGGACATCCTGAACCATGCGCTGCGCGATCTGGTCGAGCATGAACCGGTCAAGGAAGCCGCGATCATTTCCACCTGTAATCGCACCGAGGTCTACTGCAACACCAGCGAGCCGTACCGGGCGGTCGACTGGCTGGCACGCTTTCATCACCTGAAAACCGGCGCGCTCGAACCCTTCATCTATCGGCTGCCCCGCGAACGCGCGGTTCAGCATGCCTTCCGCGTGGCCAGCGGGCTCGACTCGATGGTGATCGGCGAGCCGCAGATCCTGGGCCAGATGAAGGAGGCGGTGCGCAGCGCCGAGCAGGCAGGCACGCTGGGCACGGTGCTACACAAGCTCTTCCAGTCGACCTTCTCGGTGGCCAAGGAAGTCCGGACGCACACCGACATCGGCGCCAGCTCGGTGTCGATGGCCGCCGCGGCGGTAAAGCTCGCCGAGCGCATCTACCCGAGCATCCACGAGCAGCGGGTGCTGTTCATCGGCGCGGGCGAGATGATCGACCTGTGCGCCACGCACTTCGCGGCCAAGGCACCGCGCGCGATGACTTTCGCCAATCGCACGCAGGAGCGCGCGCTGGAGCTGACCGGTCGCTTCGGCGGCGCTGGCATCACGCTGAACGAGCTCCCCGAGCAGCTCGCGCTGCACGACATCGTCGTGTCCTGTACGGCCTCGCCCCTGCCGATCCTGGGCAAGGGCATGATCGAGCGCGCCGTCCGCGCGCGGCGGCACCGGCCCATGCTGATGATCGACCTCGCCGTGCCGCGCGACATCGAAGCGGAGGCCGGCGAGCTGGACGATATCTTTCTCTACAGCGTGGACGATCTGGGCAAGATCGTCCAGGAAGGACTCGACGTGCGCCAGGCCGCCGTGGCACAGGCGGAGGCCATCATCAATGCCGGCGTGCACGACTTCATGCACTGGCTGGAAGCGCGCGAGGTGGTCCCCGCCATCCGCGCCTTGCGCGACCACGCCGAGCGCATGCGCCGGCACGAGGTGGAGCGGGCGCTCAAGCTCCTGGGCAAGGGCGATGACCCGCAGAAGGTGCTGGAGCAGCTCTCGCACGCGCTGACCAACAAGCTGCTGCACGGGCCGACCAGCGCGCTCAATCGCGCCGAAGCGAAGGAGCGTGAAACGCTGGTGGCGGCTGTGGCGCGGCTCTACCAGGTCAATCTTCCGGAATGAAACCCTCGATCGCTTCCAAGCTGGCGCAGCTCGCCGCCAGACTGGAAGAACTGAACAGGCTGTTGTCGTCCGAGGATGCCACCCGCGACATGGACAGCTATCGCCGGCTCACGCGCGAGCACGCGGAGATCGCGCCGATAGTCGAGCTGTACAACGCCTACCGCAAGAGCGAACAGGACATCGCCTCGGCCCAAACCCTGGCCGGCGACGCGGAGATGCGGGAGCTGGCGGAGGCGGAGATCCGCGAAGGCAAGGCCAGGCTGGAGCGGCTCGAAGCCGAGCTGCAGCGTCAGCTTCTGCCGCGCGATCCGAATGACGAGCGCAATATCTTTCTCGAGATCCGTGCCGGCACGGGCGGCGACGAGTCGGCGCTCTTTGCGGGGGACCTCTTTCGCATGTACGCGCGCTATGCCGAACGCCAGGGCTGGCGAGTGGAGATCGTGTCTCAGAATCCTTCGGAACTGGGCGGCTACAAGGAAATCATCGCGAAGATCATCGGCCAGGGCGCTTATTCGAAGCTGAAGTTCGAGTCCGGCGTGCACCGCGTGCAGCGCGTGCCCGCGACGGAGGCGCAGGGGCGCATCCACACCAGCACCTGCACGGTGGCGGTTCTGCCCGAGGCCGACGAGATCGCGGAGGTCGTGCTCAACCCCGCGGAGCTGCGCATCGACACGTTCCGCTCTTCCGGGGCGGGCGGCCAACACGTCAACAAGACCGATTCGGCCGTGCGCGTGACCCATCTGCCTACCGGCATCGTGGTGGAGTGCCAGGAGGATCGTTCGCAGCACAAGAACAAGGCGCAGGCGCTGGCGATCCTCGCCGCGCGCATCCGCGACCGGCAATTGCGCGAGCAGCAGGCGAAGGAAGCGGCGACCCGACGCTCGCAGGTGGGCACCGGCGACCGCTCCGAGCGCATCCGAACCTACAATTTTCCCCAGGGCCGGGTGACCGATCACCGCATCAACCTGACCTTGTACAAGATCCAGCAGATCATGGACGGCGATCTGGAGGATCTGATCGGGGGGCTTGTGGCCGAACACCAGGCCGGGCAGCTCGCCGAGCTGGCGGCGACCGCTTGAGCACGGGCGTGCCGACGCCGGACACCGCGACCTGCGCCGCACTGACCGTCGCCCAGGCCTTGGCCGCGGCGGGGATCGAACGGCGCGAGGCCGGCTATCTGTTGCAGGCGGTCACGGGTGCGTCTGCAGCCCGCCTGGCCGCACATCCAGAGTGGCCGCTGCCGCCCAGCCAGGCGCGGCGCTTCGCCGAACTGGCGGCGCGGCGCCGGCACGGCGAGCCGATCGCCTACCTGGTGGGGCATCGGGAGTTCTACGGATCGGAGTTCGAAGTGAACCCGGCCGTGCTGATTCCGCGCCCGGAAACCGAACGGCTGGTGGAACTCGCCCTGGAGCGGCTTGCGCCCCCCACACCGGCAAGGGTGCTCGATCTGGGAACTGGCAGCGGAGCCATAGCGCTCACCATCGCGGCGTTGCGCCCGCGGGCGCAGGTGGTCGCGGTCGACGTTTCGGACGAGGCACTTGCCGTGGCCGGGCGCAACCGGGCTCGGCTGGTCCCCGAGCGGTCGCGCGTGCAACTGGAGCAGAGCGACTGGTTCGGCGCCCTGGGCGGGAAGCGTTTCGACCTCATCGTCGCCAACCCACCTTACGTCGCCGCCGACGATCCGCATCTGCATCAGGGTGATCTGCGCTTCGAGCCGAAGCAGGCGCTCGTCGGCGGAGAAGATGGGCTCGAAGCGATCCGGCGCATCGTCGCGGAGGCTCCCGGCCACCTGGTTGCCGGCGGCTGGCTCCTGTTCGAGCACGGCTATGACCAGGCGCAGGCCTGCCGGGAGCTGTTGCGCATCGCCGGTTTTCGCGAGCTGGTCGCGGAGAAGGATCTCGCCGGGCAGCCGCGCATCGCCGGCGGGCGGTTGACTGGGTGACGAGTGGCTGGCTACCATGCCCTGGAGTCAGCGGACATTTTCGCGCTCTGCGGTTCGCGACCGGCAGCGATCTCAAGGAGCGCACAAACCGAGGCATAACCATGGACGTCAAGGAAGTCATCAGGAAACAAGTCACGGAGAATCCGGTCGTGCTGTACATGAAGGGCACGCCGGAGGCGCCGATGTGCGGTTTTTCCGCGGCCGCCGTACAGATTCTCGAAGCCTGCGGCGCGGAGCAGGTGGCCACGGTCAACGTGCTGGAGGATCCGCAAATCCGTCAAGGCATCAAGGAATACTCCAATTGGCCGACCATTCCGCAGCTCTACGTCCGCGGCGAATTCATCGGCGGTGCGGACATCATGCGCGAGATGTACCAGTCGGGCGAACTGCAGAAGCTGCTCGGCAAGTGAGCCTCGAAGTCGCACCGCGCAAGGGCTGGCATCCGCCAGCCCTTTTCGTTTCTGTGCCGCAGCCATGAACGGGCGGCGCGAGGAGTCGCACGACCATATCCGGTCGGCGGTGCGCGCGCTGTGCGCACGCTTCCCCGCGGAGTACTGGCGCGAGCTCGACGAAACGCGCGCCTATCCCGAAGCGTTCGTGCAGGCGCTCACCGAAGCGGGCTGGCTCGCTGCGCTGATCCCCGAGGAGTATGGCGGTGCCGGGCTCGGCGTGACCGAAGCGTCGGTGGTGCTCGAGGAGATCAATCGCTCGGGCGGCAATGCCGGCGCGTGCCATGCGCAGATGTACGTCATGGGAACGCTGCTGCGCCACGGCTCCCCCGAGCAGAAGCGCCAATATCTGCCCGAAATCGCAGCCGGGCGTTTGCGCCTGCAGTCCTTCGCCGTGACCGAACCGACCACGGGCTCGGATACCACGAGGCTGAAGACCACGGCGATCCGGCGCGCTGACCGCTACATCGTGAATGGCCAGAAAGTCTGGACCTCGCGCGTGCAGCATTCGGACTTGATGCTCCTGCTGGCGCGCACCACGCCCCTGGAGCAGATCCAGAAGAAATCCGACGGGCTTTCGGTGTTCCTGGTCGATCTGCGGACGGTGGGCAAGAGCATGGTCGTGCGTCCGATCCGCAACATGCCCAATCACGAGACCAACGAAGTCTTCTTCGACAATCTCGAAGTGCCGGCGCAGAACCTGATCGGCGAGGAAGGCCGCGGCTTTCGCTATATCCTCGACAGCATGAACGTCGAGCGTATCTTGATCGCCGCGGAGTGCGTGGGCGACGGCTACTGGTTCGTGGACAAGGCCACCCGCTACGCGGCCGATCGCGTGGTCTTCGGCCGGCCGATCGGGCAGAATCAGGGCGTGCAGTTCCCCATCGCCCGTGCTTACGTCAACGTCGAGGCCGCGAACCTCATGCGTTTTCGCGCGGCCGAGTTGTTCGACGACGACAGACCCTGTGCGGCTGAGGCGAACATGGCGAAGATGCTCGCCGCGGATGCCTCATGGGAAGCCGCCAATGTGTGCCTGCAGACGCACGGCGGTTTCGGTTTCGCGGCCGAGTACGACGTGGAGCGCAAGTTCCGCGAGACGCGGCTCTACCAGGTGGCGCCCGTCTCGACCAATCTGATCCTGGCCTATATCGCCGAGCACGTGCTCGGTCTGCCGCGCTCGTATTGACCGCGGCCTATAATCGCGGTCATGCGCTCGCATCACGACATGGGCGGACTGCCGGCGGGACCCGTGGAACCGACCGAGCACGACTACGCACTGTGGGAAAAGCGCGTCGACGCGCTGCTGGTGCTGCTGACCCGCAAGGGGCTGATGACGGTCGACGAGCTGCGCCGCAATATCGAGAGCCTGGGTGCGGACGCCTACGACAAGCTGAGCTATTACGAGCGCTGGATCTATTCGATCACGCAGACCTTGATCCAGCGCGGAGTCATCACCGTCGACGAACTGGGACGCCGGATGGAGGAGGCAAAGCGGCGTGGCGCAGGTTGAAGAGTTCGCGCCGCGCTTCAGGCCGGGCGACCGGGTGGCGGTTCGGGCCGCCTATCCCATCGGCCATGTGCGCACGCCCTTCTACATCCGCGGCAAGCGCGGCGTGATCGAGCGATTCTGCGGCGTCTTTGGCAATCCGGAGGAGCTGGCCTACGGGCGCTCGGGCCTGCCGAAGCAGCCCCTGTACCGCGTGCGTTTTCTGCAGCGCGAAGTATGGCCGGGGTATGAGGGCCACGCCGCCGACAGCGTCGACGTCGAGATCTATCAACACTGGCTGGAGCCCACGGAATAACCATGCCGCACGACCACCATCATCCGCACGGCCAGGCGCAGGCACAGCACAATGCGCCGCGTCCGGACCTGGACGACACGATCACCGAGTGGCGCGCCATGGAGATCGCGGTGCGCGAGCTGCTGATCGACAAGGGAATTCTCAGCGCGGAGGACATCCGCCGGCAGGTCGAGGACATGGACGCGCGCACTCCGGCGCTGGGCGCGAAAGTGATCGCGCGCGCCTGGGTGGACCCGGAGTTCAAACGCCTGCTGCTGACCGACGGCAACGCCGCGTGTGAGGCGCTCGGCCTGGAGCGCGGCCCCTACAAGCTGGTGGTGGTGGAAAACACCGACGAGGTCCATAACGTGATCGTCTGCACCCTGTGCTCGTGCTATCCGCGCTGGCTGCTCGGGCTGCCGCCCGACTGGTACAAGAGCCGCGCCTACCGTTCCCGCGTGGTGAGCGAACCGCGCACCGTGCTGAGGGAATTCGGCACGATCATCCCGGACGATGTCGTGGTGCGCGTGCACGATTCCACGGCCGACATGCGCTACCTGGTGCTGCCGCGCCGGCCGCAGCACACCGAGGGCTGGTCGGAGGAGAAACTCGCCGCGCTGGTCACCCGCGATGCCATGATCGGAGTGGCTTGCCCGAAGTCCTCCTGAGCGCGGTGACCGCAAAGCACTGGGGAAGTGGGCTGTGGTCCAGCCAGCCGCTGCGCAGCCGTCGCGCAGGATTGCTTGTTCGCCGCACCGCCCTTGGCCCAAGGTCGCTCTTCTCTTCGATGCAGGTCATTTCCCCGGGTTCCTTCGCGGCCTTCGTGGCCAATGAGGAGTAGTTTCTGATGCTGCCTCTGGAGGGAATCACCGTCGTCTCGCTGGAACAGGCCGTGGCCGCACCGTTTACCACACGCCAGCTCGCGGACCTCGGCGCCCGGGTGATCAAGATCGAACGCCCCGGGGTCGGCGATTTCGCGCGCGGCTACGATCAGACAGTACTCGGACAATCATCGCACTTCGTGTGGCTGAACCGCTCGAAGGAAAGCCTGACGCTCGACGTCAAACATCCGTCAGCCGGCGAAGTGCTGTGGCGCCTGATCGCACGGGCGGATGTTTTCGTGCAGAACCTGGTGCCCGGCGCCGCGGCGAGGCTGGGACTCTCCTCGGATGAACTGCTCGGCAGAAATCCACGGCTGGTGGTCTGCAATATCTCGGGTTACGGGCCGGATGGCCCCTACAGCCTGAAGAAGGCCTACGACCTGCTGATTCAATGCGAATCGGGCGTGGTCTCCGTCACCGGCACGCCGGAAACGCCTTCCAAGGCCGGCATCTCGATCGCGGACATCGCGGCGGGCATGTACGGCTACACCGGCATCTTGACCGGACTGTACCAGCGCGAGAAGACCGGGCATGGCACGGCATTCGACGTCTCGATGTTCGAAGCGTTGGGCGAATGGATGGGCTATCCCGCCTACTTCGCGAACTACGGCGGCACCCCTCCGCCGCGCACCGGTGCGGCCCACGCGACGATTCACCCCTACGGTCCGTTTCCCGCGGGGGACGGCAAGACGGTGTTTCTCGGCATCCAGAACGAGCGCGAATGGGCGAGTTTCTGCGCCAGCGTGCTCGAACGGCCGGAGCTGGCCACCGATGCGCGGTTCGACTCCAACAGCCGGCGTGTGGCCAACCGCGAAGCGCTCACCGCAATCATCGTGTCGGCTTTCTCGCGCCTGAGTGCCCGGCAGGTCCTCGACCGACTGGAACTGGCCCAGATCGCCTCCGCGCGCTTGAACGACATGAAGGAGTTCTGGGCGCACCCGCAACTGCAGGCGCGCCGCCGGTGGCGCTCGGTCGACACGCCCAACGGCACGATACGGGCACTCGTTCCGCCGGTCACGATGCGCCACGTGGAGTACCGCATGGACCCCGTTCCCGCGGTCGGGCAGCATACGCAAGCGATCCTGCGCGAGCTGGGATTCGACCAGGCTTTCATCTCGCGGCTGGCGACCGAGAACGCGATCTGATTGCTCCTGGTGGGTCAACCCGGCGTCGAACTTTCCTGTATTTGCGTGTCCGTGTGGTTGATCCGAACATTTCGCGATTGCCGAAACTGATCCTCAAGCCGGGGCGGGAGAAGTCGCTGCTGCGCCGACACCCCTGGATATTCTCCGGCGCAGTGCAGCGCGTCGAAGGCGATCCGCAGCCGGGAGAAACCGTCGCGATCCTGGCGCACGACGACGAATTCCTCGCCTCCGCAGCCTGGAGCCCGGCGTCGCAGATCGCGGCCCGCGTCTGGAGCTTCGATCCCGCCGAGCGCATCGACGCGGGCTTCTTCGAGCGCCGCATCCGCGCCGCGATCAAGGCGCGCCCGGCCACGACAGGTGCAGGGGCCATGCGATTGATCAACGCCGAATCCGACGGCCTGCCGGGGCTGGTGGTCGATCGCTACGGGCGCGTGGCGGTCCTGCAGGCAACGAGCGCGGGCGCGGCCGTCTGGAAGCGCGCCATCGCCGACGCACTGCTGGCGCAAGCCTCCGTGGACCGCATCTACGAGCGTTCGGACAGCGACGTCATGGAACTGGAAGGTCTGGCCCCGAGCACCGGTTGGCTGCACGGCGGTGGCGCGACGCGGTTGCAGATCGAGGAATGCGGACTGCGTTTCATCGTCGACATCGCCCGCGGCCACAAGACCGGCTTCTATTTGGACCAGCGCGAGAACCGCGACTTCGTCGGCCGCCTCGCCGCCGGGCGGGAAGTACTGAACTGCTTCGGCTACACGGGCGGCTTCGCCGTTCATGCGCTCGCGCACGCAGCGGTCTCGGTGCTGTCGATCGAGTCGTCCGCCGAAGCCATCGCCCTGGCAGCCGAGAACGTCGCTCTCAACGGGTTTGCGGCGGACAAGGCGCAGTGGCTGGAAGCGGATGTCTTCCGCCAGCTGCGCGAACTGCGCGACGCGCAGAGACTCTTCGACCTCATCGTGCTCGACCCGCCGAAATTCGCGCCGACCCCGGCGACGGCGGAGCGCGCCGCGCGCGGCTACAAGGACATCAATCTGCTCGCGTTCAAGCTGCTGCGCCCGGGCGGTCTGCTCGCGACCTTCTCCTGTTCGGGCGGCATTTCGCGCGACCTGTTTCAGAAGATCGTGGCCGGCGCCGCGGTGGACGCCGGTGTCGATGCGGTCATCCTTCGCCGCTTCGAGGCGGCCGCCGATCATCCCGTGAGCCTGCATTTTCCCGAGGGCGAGTACCTCAAGGGCTTGCTCTGCCGCAAAGGGCTGTGACGCGAATGCGCACCGAATTTCTGCTGGTCCGCCACGGCGAGACGGCCTGGAACGCCGAACAGCGCATACAGGGGCATCTGGACAGCCCGCTCAACGACGAGGGGCTCGCGCAGGCGCTGCTCCTGGGCGAACGGCTCGGGCAGGAACGTTTCGATCATTTCTACTCGAGCGATCTGGGGCGCGCGCTGCAGACCGCGCAGCCGATTGCCGATCGCAGCGGCCGGCGGCCCGTCCCCGACCCGGCGCTGCGCGAACGCAATCTCGGCGTGTTCCAGGGACTCACCGGGCCGGAATGCCAGCAGCGCTATCCCCAGGACTACGCACGCTTTCACCAACGAGACCCGGATCACGCCATGCCCGGCGGCGAAAGCATTCGCCAGGTTTCCGCGCGCGTGTCGCGGCTGCTGCAAGACCTGGCGTCACGACACCGCGGAGCGCGCATCCTCGTGGTGACTCATGGCGGCGTGCTCGACGCTGCCTACCGGTTCGTCAACGCCGTGCCGCTCGACCGGCCGCGCGATTTCCCGATCTACAACGCGAGCGTGAACCGGGTGGAGTACGATGGGGTGCGGTGGCGCGTCACCGTCTGGGGCGACATCTCCCATCTGACGCGCGACGCGGCGCTCGACGATTTCTAGCAATTCGAGGGTGCGCCCGATCGCGTTCTTCGCTTCTTCGGCAGGCGAGTCCCTTGACGCTCCGTCCGACCGCGGGCTAGATTCACCACCCAAACGCCGACAACAATGACGAGACTGCGCCGCGCGCTCTCACTGCTGCTGCCGCTCCTGCTGCTGCTCGCTCAGCACGGCGCGCTGGCACATCTCGTCTCGCATCTGGACCCGGACCAGACGCCGGCGCACGAAAGAACGCTGGTCCATCTCAAGCTCTGCGGCAAGTGCATCGGCGCAGAGAAGCTCACCCATCTGGCCGCCGCCAGGGTTCCGGCGGCTCTCGGCAACGGCGCAGTCTATTCGCCGGCGGTCGTTGCCGGATACGCCTGCACGCCGCAGGCATGGTTCGGCTACTCCAGCCGCGCTCCTCCGAGCGTCCTCTGACCGTTTGACGCAGTCCGCTCGCGCGCATCGGCGCCCGGGCGTGTTTCGTTTCGGATCAAAGGAGACATTCCCGATGTTCAGGAGGACCATCGTGGCGGCCGCAGTCGCCGCCATTGCCATGCCTGGTGCCGCTCGGGCGCAGGAGGCGCAGACCGCGGTTTCGCAGCAGAGCATTCCCGCTTACGGGCGCAAGCCGATCGTGCCGGAGGCGGCGTTCAATCCGGCCATCTCCCTTATTCTCGACGGCAAGTACCGCAACCTGGAGCGCGAGCCCGATACTTACCAGATCGGCGGATTCATTCCCGCCGGCGGCCACGAGGAAGACGGACACGGGCACGGCGCCGGGCCGGGAGAGCGGGGTTTCGGCATCGACGAGTCGGAACTCACGATCTCGGCCAACATCGACCCATACTTCACCGGCTACTTCACCGCCGCGGTGACCGGCGAGAACGAGGTCGAGGTCGAGGAAGCCTTTGTCCAGAACAGCGGCTGGCTGCCGGGATTCACGATCAAGGCCGGCCGCTACTTCGGCGCCTTCGGCTACCAGAACGAGCAGCACGCCCACGTCTGGGACTTCGTCGATCTTCCACTCGTGCATCAGGCCTTCTTCGGTGGACAGTTCACCGACGACGGCGTGCAGGTGCGTTATGTCGCGCCCACGCCGATCTTTCTCGAAGCGGGCTTCGAAGGCGGCAGAGGAGCGAACTTCCCGGGTGCCGACCGCGAGAAGAACGGCTTCAATGGCGGCGGGGTGTTCGTGCATGTGGGCGGCGATGTGGGAGCGAGCCACAGCTACCGGGTCGGAGCCTCGTATCGCAAGCTCGGCGCGGCGGAGCGGACCTATGACGACGTCGATTCCGCGGGCACCGAAGTCGAGAATGCCTTCGAAGGCGAGAGCAAGCTATGGGGTCTGGACTTCGTCTGGAAATGGGCGCCCGACGGCGACCCCGCGGTGCGCAACTTCAAGTTCCAGGCGGAGTACTTCCAGCGCAAGGAGGACGGAACGCTCGCCTTCGACCTGGAAGACGCCACCGGGCTTGGCACGCCCTCGGACAGCTACTCAAGCAAGCAGAAGGGCTGGTACGTACAGGGCGTCTATCAGTTCATGCCGCGCTGGCGTGCGGGGGCGCGCTACGACCAGCTCGACTCGGGAACGGTCGACGTCGGACTGGTCGCAAACGGCATCCTGACCGCAGCGGACTTCCCGGTTCTGGCGGGGCACAAGCCGAAGCGCACATCGGCGATGGTGGACTTCTCGCCTTCGGAGTTCTCGCGCCTGCGCGTGCAGTTCTCGCAGGACAAAGCGCGCTTCGACGAAAAGGACAGGCAGATCTTCGTGCAGTACGTCATGAGCCTCGGCGCGCACGGTGCGCACAAGTTCTAGACGCGTACATGGCGGCCGTCCGGAGTGATCCGGAGGGCCGCCTGCCATGGAGAGAAGACGAATGAACCGCTTTCTGGCATTGCTGGCGCTCGCGCTCTATCTCGGGTTGCCGGCGGCGGCCGCCGCGAAGATCGATGTCTTCGCCTGCGTGCCGGAATGGGCGTCGCTCGCGCAGGAGCTGGGCGGGGACAAGGTGTCGGTCTATCAAGCGACTACCGCCAGGCAGGATCCGCACCGCGTCGAGGCGCGCCCCAGCCTGGTGGCGCGCATGCGCAGCGCGGATCTCATCGTGTGCACCGGCGCGGACCTGGAAGTGGGCTGGCTTCCGGTGCTGCTGCAGACTTCCGGCAACAGGAAGGTGCAGCGCGGTCAGCCGGGACATTTCCTGGCTGCGGACTTCGTCGACAAGCTCGAGGTCCCGACCGTGCTCGACCGCGCGGAAGGCGACATCCACCCGCAGGGCAACCCGCACATCCAGCTCAATCCGCACCACATCGCCAAGGTCGCCGCCGAGTTGTCCAGGCGCCTTGCGCAGATCGACCCGGCCAATGCCGTCTACTACGCAGCGCGCGGTGAGGATTTCCAGAAGCGGTGGCGCGAAGCGATCCGGCGCTGGGAGCATGAGGCCGCCGGGCTGAAGGCCCTGCGCTTGGTCGGCTACCACAAGGGCGCAACCTATCTGTGCGACTGGCTCGGGATGAAGGAAGTGGCGAACCTTGAACCCAAGCCGGGCATGCCACCCAGCGCGGCCCATCTGGCAAGCCTGCTGTCCAGCCTGCAATCGCAACCGGCCGATGCGATCATTCGCATGGCATACAACGATCCGAAGGCGCCGCAATGGCTGTCCCAGCGCACCGGGATCCCGGTGGTGGAACTGCCCTTCACCGTGGGCGGGACGCCGGCGGCGAAGGATCTGTTCGGCCTGTTCGACGACACCCTTGCGCGGCTGCGCAAGGCCACCGGCCGCTAGAAGGCGAAAACCGGACCGAATCACCAAAGCAGGATGAAAGACCGGTGACAACGTGAACCAACATTCGGCACTGCACGCCAAGGTTCTCGCGGATCGCGTGCTCCCCCGGCACGTCCGGTTCGCTTACAGGCTTTCGCGGTGTCCTGTGCCCTCATGGTGTCGAATCCGGCCCTCGAATGGCTGAACTGGAGCTGAGCATCCTGATTCCGGCGCTGCTCGCCGGTCTGCTGGTGACAGCGACCCACGTGCCGCTGGGCATGCAGGTGCTCGCGCGCGGCATCGTGTTCATCGACATCGCGATCGCGCAGATCGCCGGCGTGGGCGTGATCGCAGCCGACCTGCTCGGCTTCGAGCCGCGCGGCTTCGCCGTGCAGCTCTCCGCTTTGAGCGCGGCGCTGCTGGGTGCAGCCTTGCTCACCTGGACCGACAAGCGCTGGCCGCAAGCGCAGGAAGCGATCATCGGCTCGGTGTTCGTGCTGGCCGCCACCCTGGAAATCCTGCTGCTCGCCGGAAATCCTCACGGCGGCGAGTATCTGCGCGACATGCTGGTCGGTCAGATCCTCTGGGTGGGCACCGAGCAGCTGACCGTGGTTGCGATCCTCACGGCCGCCATTTGCCTGGTCTGGTTCGGTCTGGGCGAAGAGCGCATCGGCCGCATCGGCTTCTACGGCCTGTTCGGGCTGGCGGTCACCGCCTCGGTCCAGCTCGTCGGGATCTACCTCGTGTTCTCCAGCCTCATCATCCCCGCACTGGCGATGCGCAACGCGCAGACGCATCGGCTGCTGAAGGCCTATGCGATCGGCGCGCTCGGCTACGGTCTGGGCATTGTCGCTTCGGTGCTGACCGATCTGCCGACCGGTCCGGTGATCGTGTGGGCCATGGCGCTGATCGCGATCATCGCGAGCAGCCTGGAGAGATCCGCGCCGGCCGCGCCGTTGCGCTGATCCGCGGATTGCGTCCAGGCACTGCGGGCGCGGATCGCCGCGGCTTGCTTGGGCACGCCGCTGTAGCTATTCTTGCGCACCGGCCCGCTCGCTGCGGCGGGTCTCCCTCCCTTTCGCGCGCTCGATGACTCCCGGCAAGGTCGAAGGTTCAGAGGTGAGGCGCCGTCTCGCCCGCGAAGCGCAGGAGGCGGCGATGGCCTACGCCGATGGGCGCGCCGCGCAAGCCGAAGAGATCCTGCTGCGCGCCGTCGGCGAGCCGCTCGCGGACGCGACCTCTGCGCTGCCGTGGCTGATCCTGTTCGATCTCTACCGCGTGCAGGAACGCTGGGCGGATTTCGACGCGCTCGGAGAGCGCTACGGCGCGATCTTCGGCAAGCCGGCGCCGGACTATCTCCCGGACGACGAGCTGCCGCGCGATCTGCCGGCGCTACTGCGCCGGGGCGAAGCGGGCTATTGCGCGCTCCGCGGCGAACTGGGCGAGCCATCGGCGGCGCAGATCGAGGCGATCGGGCGTGCGGCGCAAACGCAGAGCGTCGTGCACGTGGACGCGAGCAGAGTCGATCGCTTGACCCCGCAAGGCTGTGCACTTTTGTCGCGGCAACTGCAAGCCGCCGTCTCCGGCGGCACCGGTGTGCTCGTCAGCGGAACCGCGCGGCTCGAGCGCCTGCTGCGCCGCACTGGATGCGACGCCGAAGGCCGCACCCTGCTGGCGCCTCCTGCTCGACCTGTACCGGGTGCAAGGACGGCAGAAGGCGTTCGAAAATACCGCCCTGGAGTATGCGCTGGCGGTCGAAGTCGAGCCGCCCCAATGGGAACCGCTCCTCGTGCCGGTCGTACGGCAGCGGATACCGGAGGAGCGCCGCGATGAACCGCGCTACGATGGACCGGAAGTGGTGCATCTGCAAGGCGAGATCTGCGGCGCGAACGATCCGCAACTGGCGGGGCTGCGGCGCTTCGCTCAGGGCAGAAAGTACGTCAACATCGATCTCGCCCGGACGAGCCGCATCGACCCCGGCGCCGCCGCGGCGCTGCGCGATACCGTGCGGGCGCTGAGTGGCCTCGGCAAGATCGTGCGCTTGCTCAAGCCCAATCGCCTCATCGGCGCTTTGCTGCGGGCACTGGGAATCGACGCGCATGCTTCGCTGATCGATCCGTAGAACCGTTGCGCACCCGGACATGAACGACACTTTTCACGGCACAACCATTCTGTCGGTCCGACGCGGTCGCCAGGTCGCGCTGGGCGGCGACGGACAGGTCACGCTGGGCAACGTGGTATTGAAAGCTTCGGCCCGCAAGGTCCGGCGGCTGCACAATGACAGCGTGCTGGCCGGCTTCGCCGGCGGCACGGCCGACGCCTTCACCCTGTTCGAACGCTTCGAAGCGAAGCTCGACAAGCATCAGGGCAACCTGCTGCGCTCGGCGGTGGAACTGGCCAAGGACTGGCGAACCGACCGGATCCTGCGGCGTCTGGAAGCGATGCTGGCGGTCGCCGACCGCGAGTCCTCGCTCATCATCTCCGGCAACGGCGACGTGGTCGAGCCCGAGCAGGGGCTGGTGGCCATCGGCAGCGGCGGCCCCTACGCCCAGGCCGCGGCCCGCGCGCTGCTGGAGAACAGCGATCTCGCGCCGCGCGAGATCGTCAAGAGGGCGCTCACGATCGCGGGCGATATCTGCATCTACACCAACCAGAATCATGTGATTGAAGTGCTCGAGTAAAGGCGTGCTGAGGAAGCGGCAGTGAGGGGTCGCGGGTAGGAGGTTCCGGTTACCCGTGCTGTCCCCTGTCCTCGCGCCGCTCGCCTTGCGCCTCGCGAATCCCATGTCTTCAATGACTCCACAGGAAATCGTCCACGAACTGGATAAGCACATCGTCGGCCAGGACAAGGCCAAGCGCGCCGTGGCGATCGCGCTGCGCAACCGCTGGCGCCGGCTTCAGGTCGCCGAGCCTCTACGCCAGGAGATCACGCCGAAGAACATCCTGATGATCGGTCCGACCGGCGTGGGCAAGACCGAGATCGCGCGCCGGCTCGCGCGGCTGGCGGACGCCCCGTTCATCAAGGTCGAAGCGACCAAGTTCACCGAAGTGGGCTACGTCGGCAAGGACGTGGACACGATCATCCGTGACCTGGTCGAGATCGCGGTGAAACAGACGCGGGAGAAGGAAACCCGCAAGGTGCGGCACCGCGCCGAAGAACTTGCGGAAGAAAGGATTCTGGACATCCTTCTGCCGCCGGCGCGGGACACTGGCTTCGGCGCTGCGGAAAGCGCGGTCGACTCGTCCACCCGGCAGAAGTTCCGCAAGAAACTGCGCGAAGGCGAGCTGGACGACAAGGAGATCGAGATCGACGTGGCCACCGTGCAGGCGCAGATGGAGATTCTGGCGCCGCCGGGGATGGAAGAACTCACTGCCCAGATCCAGAGCATGTTCCAGAACCTGGGCGGCGCCCGCAAACGGCGACGCAAGCTGAAAATCCGCGAAGCGTTCCAGCTGCTTGCAGAAGAAGAAGCCGCCAAACTGATCAACGACGAGGAGATCAAGCTGCGCGCATTGGCGCTCGCCGAACAGAACGGCATCGTCTTCATCGACGAGATCGACAAGATCACCAGCCGCCAGGAAGTGCATGGCGCGGAAGTTTCCCGCCAGGGCGTCCAGCGCGACCTGCTGCCGCTGGTCGAGGGCACCACGGTGTCGACCAAGTACGGCATGGTGCGCACCGACCACATCCTGTTCATCGGCAGCGGTGCCTTCCACCTCTCCAAACCCTCGGACCTCATCCCGGAGCTGCAGGGTCGCTTCCCCATCCGGGTGGAACTGTCGAGCCTTACGGTGAACGACTTCGAGCGGATTCTGACTTCGACCGACGCCTGTCTGACCCGCCAATACGAAGCGCTGCTGGAAACCGAGGGCGTAAAGCTCGATTTTCGCCCCGACGGCATCCGCCGCCTGGCCGAGATCGCCTGGGAAGTCAACGAGAAGACCGAGAACATCGGCGCGCGCCGGCTCTACACGGTGATGGAGAAGCTGCTCGAGGAAGTCTCTTTCGACGCCGGGCGCCCGAGCGCAGGCACCGTCGTCATCGACGCTGCTTACGTCGACGCCCGGTTGAAGGAGCTGGCGGCCCGCGAAGACCTCGCCCGTTACGTCTTGTAGACGGCAGCCGCGCCGGCACCCTCGTTCGTTCAGGCGTGGAGCGCTCGCCGAACGCGAGCGGGCAGCCCCGCGCATGCGAGCCTCGTGGCGGGACAGGACCGAAGCGGACCGCGTCGGCCTTTCCCGCAACGCCGGAGTTCTAGATAATTCAAGACACTATGGCAAGAGGGACCGTTTTTCAGATCGAAGTCAATCCGCGCATCCCGCGCCGCCTCCGGCGGCTGGAGGAGTTGGCCGGCAACCTGTGGTACAGCTGGGATCACGCCACGCGTACCCTGTTTGCGCGGCTGGACACGTCGCTTTGGTCGGCGGTCGGTCACAACCCCAAGGCGTTTCTGAAGCGGGTCGACGAACAGAAGCTGATCGACGCCGCCGACGACCCAGTCTTCCTGGGCAACTACAATCGCGCGCTCTCCGCCTACGATACCTATCACGGCGAGCCGTTGCGGCGTAACGGCTCCGAATGGCTGCGGCAGACCGATCTGGTCGCCTACTTCTGTGCGGAGTTCGGCTTTCACGAGAGTCTGCCGATCTATTCCGGGGGTCTGGGCATTCTTGCCGGAGACCACTGCAAGTCGGCGAGCGACATGCGGCTGCCGTTCATCGGCGTGGGACTGCTCTACCGTCAGGGTTACTTCCACCAGACCATCGACAGCGAAGGCAATCAGAACGCGCTGTATGCCGACTCCGACTTCGACGACCTTCCAGTCAGTCCGGTGGTTCTGGAAGACCAGTCCACACAACTGCAGATCCAGGTCGAGCTGCCGGGGCGCAACGTGCAGGTTCGGGTATGGAAGGTGCACGTAGGTCACGTCACGATCTATCTGCTCGACACCGATCACGAAGACAACAGCGCCGAGGACCGCAATATCACGCACAGGCTCTATGGTGGCGATCGCAAAACGCGTATCGAGCAGGAGATCGTCCTCGGCATCGGCGGCGTCCGGGCGCTCGGGGCGATCGGACTCAAACCCACCGTCTGGCACATCAACGAAGGGCATCCCGCCTTCTTGATTCTCGAGCGCGCGCGGGCCCTCGTCCAGCAGGGATTGGCTTTCGATGCAGCGCTGGAAGCGGTGGCCGCCAATACGGTGTTTACAACCCATACCCCGGTGCCGGCCGGGCACGACCATTTCGACGAACAAACCATCCGCACCTACCTCGGTCACGTGGAGAAAGACCTGGGCCTGCCCGTGGGCGACCTGATGGCGTTCGGACGCGTGGGTCAGAGCCATGAATTCAACATGACGGCGCTGGCAATCCGCGGCTCGCGCTTCCAGAACGGGGTCTCGCGGGTGCATGGGAGCGTTTCGTCGCGGATCTGCGCGCCGCTGTGGCCGGAGCTCGACCCGGAGGAAAACCCGATCGGCCACGTGACCAACGGAGTCCACGTACCGACTTTCCTGGCGCCGGACTGGGCCGACCAGTTCGAAAAGGTTCTCGGCTTTGACTGGCCCTCGCGCATGCTCGATCAAGCCTATTGGCATCAGATCGAGCAGATGCCGGACCACCTGTTCTGGAGCATTCGCCAGTCGCTGAAGACACAGATGCTGCACCTGGTGCGCCACCGGGTCACCCGCCAGCATTTCCGCAACCGGGGCTCGGAGGCGCACCTGGACCGGCTGCTGCGGCTGGCCGATCCCGCCAATCCGAACATCCTCACCATCGGTTTTGCGCGCCGCTTCGCCACCTACAAGCGCGCGCTGCTGCTGTTCGAGAACCTCGACTGGTTGCGGCAGATCGTCGAGGACCCGGCGAGGCCGGTTCTGTTCCTGTTTGCGGGCAAGGCCCATCCCGCGGACACGCCGGGACAGGACCTGATCCGTCGCCTCACGCAGGTCTGCAAGATGCCCGAGTTCGAAGGCAAGCTGCTGGTCATCGAAGACTACGACCTGCGCCTGGCGCGGCGCTTGGTCCGGGGCGTGGATGTGTGGCTGAACAATCCGCTCTACCCCATGGAAGCGAGCGGAACCTCGGGAATGAAGGCCGGCATCAACGGCGTGATCAATCTTTCCGTGCTCGACGGGTGGTGGGAGGAAGGCTACGACGGCACCAACGGCTGGGCGATCAAGCCGGTCTCGGAGCGCCTCGACGAAGCGCGGCGCAACTTCGAGGAGAGCCGCACGCTTTACGAGCTGCTGCAGGACCAGGTGATCCCGCTCTACTACAAGCGCTCGGACACCGGTTACTCGGTCGAGTGGGTGCGCATGGCGAAGCGCTCGATGGCTTCGCTGTTGCCGCGCTTCAACTCCATTCGCATGGTGAACGAGTACGTCTCCCGCTTCTATCTCCCGGCCGCGCGCCAAGGTCGGCGCTATGCCGAGTCCGCCTTCGAAGGCGCCCGCAGGATCGCCGAGTGGAAGGCGCGGGTGCGCCGCGCCTGGCCGAAAGTATCGCTCCGGCGTCTCGATTCAGCGCCCAAGAGGATGTCCTTCGGCGATTCGCTACGCTTCGAGGTCGCGGTAAACCTGGATGGACTGAGGCCCGAGGACGTCGCCGTCGAGCTGCTGATCTCGCGCCCCGCCGACGAACAGCACAAGGAGCGAGCCTACCGCTTCGAGGCGACCGGCATGCACACCGAGCAGGGTGAATACCGCTACGCGCTCGAGCTGCAGCCGGAGCTGTGCGGCAGGCTGGAGTACCGGATCCGTGTCTACCCGCACCACGAGTTGCTCACCCACCCCTTCGAGATGGGAATGATGCGCTGGCTCTGAAGCCGCGCCCCAACCCGGATCGAAACACGCAGGCACGAAGAAAGCGCACGACGATCAGACACGCAACGCTGGGTGTAATGGGAAGCCTTCGGCCTTCCCGGTGCATCCCGGCATTCGGCCCGGGGCTCGTTGCGGTAGTGCGATTCGATTCTTCTCTTGGTGCCTGCGTGTTCCGCTCTTCTGTCTTACAGCGTTCCCAGATAGACGCGGGTCTCGTGCTCGAACACGACGCGGCCCGCCGCGTGGTGCGTATCGAACAATTGCCGCAGCTCGCGCATCATCGGCCCAAAGCAAGGCCCTTTCAGCGGCACATAGGACTGCGACAGATGCCGCCCTTCCAAGCCGGACCAGTCGAGTTCCTGCGGGTTGTCGAACGTTGCGACCGTGACGCCGCCGCCGAAGAACTCCTCGACATCCCGGCGGTGTCGATCCCGATCCAGGATCTCGCTATAGTCCGGGCAATAGTTTCGCAGCAATGCTTCGTAGCCGCGCAGGAACGGCGTGGCATCCGGTATGCGGTAGTTCCACAGCAGCGCCACCCATCCTGGCGGCTTGAGAATGCGCCGGAACTCCATCCGCGCTCGCGCGCGATCGAACCAGTGAAAGGCCTGTGCCGCCGCAACCAGATCCACGCTGCCCCCGGGCAGACCGGTGGCCTCGGCTGCGGCGGCCACACTCACGAACCGCGGGTCGTTCGCGAGGCGCGCTTCGGCCGCCTGGCGCATTGACGCGTTGGGCTCGATGGCAAACACCTGACAGCCGAGATCGAGCAACTGCCGGGTCAGCAGGCCGGTGCCCGAACCCGCGTCGGCCACGACCGAACCCGGGCGGAGGCCGCAGCGTCCGCGCAAGTGTTCCAGCGCCGCTGCCGGATAGGCCGGCCGGTAGCGCGCATAGTTTGCGGCCCGGCAAGAGAACCGCTCGGTGGCGGCGCTCGGTCTCAGCGCTGCTCCTCGTCCAGACCGGCCTGCAGCCGCTCGATGTCGTCGAGCAGCCGGGTGAAGCGTCGCCCGAACGACGTCAGGTGATACTCCACGCGCGGCGGGATCTCGGGGTAGGCGCGCTTCTCCAGGATGCCGAAGCGCATGAGTTTGCGCAGACGCTCGTTGAGCACCTTGGTGGTCAGCCCTTCCACGCTCTTCTGCATCGCCCCCGGACGACGCACGCCGCGCCTGACCAGTCCGAGGACATGCAGCGACCATTTGCACCCCACGATGTCCTCGACCATCGCCGAGACCCGGGGTCCGCCGCGCGAGATTCTTTTCGTCAACGTCTGCATGAAGATGCACCGGAAGGTAAGTACCGCTCCGGATTGTGCGTACTTGCTCCCGCGACTCGCCGTGATAGCTTGTCGCAGCGGCGATTCTACAAGGAGACTCGAAATGAGATCATTCCGGCTGGCGCTCTGTTTCCTGATACCCGGCCTCGCGCAGGCGGCCGATGCGCCGCCCGTACCCTACCCGGAGGGCTACCGCGACTGGCGCCATGTCAAGAGCATGGTGATCAATCCGGGTCACCCGCTCTACGACGCGTTCGGCGGCGTCCACCATCTGTACGCCAACAAGAAGGCGCTGGCCGGCTACCGCAGCGGCAAGTTCCCGGATGGATCGGTCATCGTCTTCGACCTGCTCGAAGCCAGATCGCAAGACAACGCGGTGACCGAGGGACCACGCAAGGTGCTCGGCGTCATGTACAAGGACAGCCGCAAATACCGCGACACCGGTGGTTGGGGCTTCGAAGGCTTCAAGGGCGACAGCCGCACCGAGCGGGCGGTCGGTGCCAATGCGGCACAGGCCTGTTTCGGCTGCCACGCCGCACAGAAGGATCGCGACTACGTGTTCAGCGCGACGCGCGACTGAGCCGGCTGCGGCGCCGCCGGCAGTGCGGGTTACACTGGCGGCGTTTTCGAAACCGCCCAAGCCGCCCGCATGCTCTGTCTGCTGTCGATCATGGCGATCGCTGCAAGCGCCGTCGCCCAGGCCCAGCACAACTTGGAAGACGCGAAAATGGACTGGCCCGACCTCAGGATTCTGCAGCCGCGCCAGATTCGCGGAGTCAGCGGGCCGATCCGCGCGGACCTTGAGAGACGCGGCTGCCGGATACCGATGTTCACCAAAAGGGATGGCGTGCACAACGCCATCCGCGGCCGGTTCGCCCGGGCCGGCCAGCAGGACGTCGCCGTGCTTTGCCTCAAGGACGACGACATGAGCATCGTCGTTTACTGGGGTGGCGCCGCCGACAAGGCAGAAGAACTGCGCAAGTTCCCCGCCGACGCCTATCGGATGATCCACACCGTCTCGCCCTTCGTCCTGAAGCGGCGTGCCATGCGCGACCAGGCCGTCGATCGCCTGCCCGCGTTCGACCACGACGGCATCGACGACGGCCCGGTCGGTGGTCCCCCGGATACCGTGTACTACCGCGAGGGCGGCTGGCACCCGGTGTTCTAAAGCCGCGCCGGCGCCGGGAAACTTTGCCCGCGGCCGCCTGACCAATTCCTCTATCGACGGCTGCCTCCGACCGCTCGCGGCGGCCGGGCGGCATTCGCCCGTCGATCCGCAATCTCTCTCAATCATCCAGGAAAGGAAGAAGACCCATGAGAACGACCCTTCTGTCGCTGTCGGCTGCCGCCCTGTTCGTGTCGGCTTCGGCTTCAGCGCTCGAAATGCGTCCGGTCCTGACGCTCGACGTCGCCAAGAAGATGGCGGCCGCGTGCGAAGCCAAGGCGAGGCAGGAAGGCTGGAAGATGAACATCGCCATCCTGGATGCGGGCGGCAACCTGAAGCATTTCGTGCGCATGGACGATGCTTTCCTGAAGAGCATCGACATCGCGCTGCTCAAGGCCGAGACCTCGGCGGGATTCCCGTTCTCCACGAAGCAGATCGGCGAGATCGCCGCGAGCCGCGTGCCGGGAATCGCCCACGTTCCGGGCATCGTCACCTTCGAAGGAGGACTGCCGATCAAGACCGCCGGCGGCGTTCACATCGGCTCGATCGGTGTGTCGGGCGCCACTGCGGAACAGGATGGCATCTGCGCACAGGCTGCGCTCGATGCAGTAGCCGGCGACCTGAAGTAGCGCAAAGCGCTCGAGCAGCGCGCGGCGAAGCCCGGCGTCCGCCGGGCTTCGTTTTTCCGCTTGCAAGACCGGCCAGCGGGCCGCACCATCTTTCGCGCAGCCGCAGCCCGCATGTTCAGATCCCCCCTCCATTTCCTCGTCCTGGTCGTCGCGCTGGCCACGCTGGTGCTGCTGGTGCAGTTCCAGGTGCTCACCGTCGCCTTCGAGAAGCTGGGGCTTTCCGAGCATTCGGCCTACCTGCTGCTCATGACCACGCTGGCCGGCAGCCTCGTGAACCTGCCGCTGTTCACCGTCGACATGGAAATCACTCCGGACCCGCGGCTTCAGCCGCCCGCGTGGCTTCGTGTGCGGCCGTTCGGCATTCCGGGAAAGACCATCGTCGCGGTGAACGTCGGAGGCGCGATCGTTCCGATCGCCTTTTGTCTATATCTGCTCATGAACCGTCCGGTGGGCGCCGGTCCCGTGCTCGTCTGCGTGACCGTCGTGTCCGCGGTGGCCCACGTGATCAGCCGGCCCATCCGCGGTCTCGGAATCGGCATGCCGATCCTGATCGCGCCGATCGCCGCTGCGGCCATCGCAGCCGTGATCGGCGCGCCCGAGACGCGCGCGCCGCTGGCTTATATCGGTGGAACGCTGGGCGTGCTGATCGGAGCGGACCTGCTGCGCTTGAAGGACATCCGCAGACTCGGCGCACCGGTCGCGTCGATCGGCGGCGCGGGTTCCTTCGACGGCATCTTCGTCACCGGCATTCTCGCCGTGCTGCTTGCTTGAAGGACGGTTCGCGCTGTTTTCCCTGGCCCTTCGCCGCTCAGGGCTGCTTCGCCAAACCGCGAAGAATGCGCAACGCGGCGCAGGCGGCGCCGTAGCCGTTGTCGATGTTGGTGACCAGCAGCCCCGGCGCGCAGCTCGCGAGCATCGCCTTGAGCGCCGTGTTCCCGCCTTCCGCCGCGCCATAGCCCACCGAGGTGGGAACGCCGATCACCGGCGCGGACACCAGACCACCGATCACGGTCGGCAGCGCCGCATCCATCCCGGCGACCGCGATCACGACCCTCATCCTGCGGATTTCCTCGACGCGCTCCAGCAGGCGCCACAACCCGGCCACGCCGACGTCGGTGATCTCCACGGCGGGCTCGCCGTAGTAACGCAGGGTGCGCGCCGCCTCGCGCGCCACGTGAACATCGGACGTCCCCGCCGCCACTACGGCCACCGACGTGGTGGCAGCGGCTTCGTGCGTCCCACCGAAGAATCCGGTGCGCGAGATCGGGCAGTAGTCGGTGCGAGCCCGCAGCGCTTCGGGCAGCAGCGCGTGCTGCTCGGCGGACAGACGGGTCAGCAGCACGTGCGCGCCACGCGCCTGCACCTGGCGCAGGATCTCCTCGATGTGGCCGACGGTCTTGCCGGCGCAGAAAATCGCCTCGTTCAGCCCGGTACGGGCCTCCCGGGCGAAGTCGAGCATCACGTCCTTGTGCAGCGTCATCAGACGGGCGTCGCGCGGTGAAGGAAGGCACTGCCGACACGATAAGGCGCGAACGAGACTTCGTGGTCGAAGCCGGCGCCACGAAAGAGCGCGCCTATCCGCGCGCCCAGTTCCTCGCGCTGCCCCGCGTCCAGGGCAGCGAGCCGCGCCTGGTCCAGTTCGATCACCACGCCGTTGGCACGCACGCGGCAACGCACGATCTGCGGCGCGAGCACATCGGCGATCAGCCTTTCCGCCCGGTTCACGAGCGCGAGCACCTTCGGGTCGATCGTGATTCCGGTCTCGATCCGGCTGGACAGGCAAGGCGAGGCGGGCAACTCGGCGATCTCACCCAGTCCCAGGTCGCGGGCCAGCGCGCGCACCGCGCGCTTGTCGAGCCCGGCCTCCACGAACGGGTGGCGCACCGAATAGCGCCTGGCCGCTTCCAGGCCGGGACGGTACTCCCCGAGATCGTCGAGGTTGGTGCCGGAGACGATCTGCGCGGTGGTGTGTGGCGCAATGGTCGAATAGAGATTGGTCTTGCAGTAGAAGCAGCGCTCGAGCGGATTCGCCCGATAGTTCGGATCTTCGAATTCGTGGGCGTCGATGACATGCAGACGCCAGCCCTCGCGCTGCGCCAGCAGCCGCACGCGCGCCGTCGCGTCCTCCGGCACCGCCGGCGAAACCGCGTGGAACGCTTCGACCCGCCCCCCGAGCCGCCGGTGGGCGAAGACCGCCAGCGTCAGACTGTCCACGCCGCCGCTGACGGCCACGGCGACGCGCTCCATGGCGTCGAGCACCTCGCCGAGGGATCGCCCGCTGCACTGATCCATTACTCGTCCTCGTCCAGCGCTGCCGACTCGGCCGCGCGGCGCAGGCGCTCGCGTTCCGACTTCCCGCCGCTCAGGTTGAGCAGATCGTCGGCCTCGGCCTTGGCCGTGGGCGCCTGCGGCCGCTGCGCGACCTTGACGCGGATCTTGCGCCCCGCCGCCTCCACCGTCCGCTGGCTGCGCTTGAGCTTCCGGCGCTCCAGGATCTGGTAGCGCACGCCCAGCGTGGTGGTCTCGGTGAAGCACGCTTCGATGACCTGCTCCACCTCGTCCGGGTCGGCGAGGATCTGGATGTGCGCGGCGACACGGCCTTTTTTGCCGAACGCCGGAAGCTGCAGCACGTCGAGCACGCAGGGATGCGCCCGGAGCCTGTCGAGCGCGATTGCGAGATCTTCGGGGGTCTGATCGTCCACTTCGAACGCGAGCTGGGCCACGCGGTCGCTGTCGGTGAGCCTGCGCGTCTCCTCGAAGGCGAGCAATCGCAGGCAATTGGACAGTCCGGGAAAGCGCTTGGCGCCGAACCCGGTTCCGCTGGCCACGAGCCTGCGCGAAGCCCGATCGCGCGCAACATTGGCCCGAAGATGGCGCAGGATGGCGGCGCCGGTCGGGGTGACCCGCTCTCCGGCGATTTCATCCTGCACCAGCTCGAAGCCCTCCAGCAGAAGGACGGTGGCCGGAGTGGGTACCGGCAGCCAGCCGTGCGCGGTTTCGATGCCGCCGCTGCCCTGCGGGAGCGGGCCCACCGACCAGGTCGCAGGCTGAAGCTGCTCGATCAGATAGGCCGCGCCGACGATGTCGGCGATCGAGTCCCATTCGCCCAGCTCGTGGAAGCTCACTTCGTCGGCCGGCACACCATGGACCCTGCCTTCCACTTCGGCGAGCATCGTGAAAATCTCCACCGCGCGCCGGCCTACGGCCGGATCGAGCGGCGCCCGCTCGAGCATGGCGCGGATCTCGCGGAACGCCGTATGGCGGTGGCGCGCCGCACCGCGGTGAGCGCCTTCCTCGACCACGAAACGCGCGCCGGTCAGCGCATCATCGGCGTGCCCGACCACCGACAGTTCGATGTCGGCAGGCACGCCGGCGGCGCGGATCGCCGCGAACATGCCCTCGCGCAGCTGCGGAAACGCGTCCAGCACCGCCGCGATGAACATGTCGCCGGCTACGCCGCCCAGCGCGTCCAGATGAAAGTGCATACGGGCATCCCGCAGCGGCCGCCGCGCGGCCGCCCATTCGAAAATTACGCGTGTGCCGGCTGCTGCGCCCTGGCCAGCATCGGGTAGAGGTTGCCGCGGGCGTCGAACTTGAACGGCTCGGGCTCGCCGACGATCTCGAACAGCGAGGGATTGGCCTTGACGTACTTCAGCAGCGGCTCGGAGACCTGGATGTCCACGATCTCGAGCGTGTTCGCGATGCGCACGATCTTCGTGTCCTGCGGCTTCATCCGCACCACCGTCTTAGCCGCCAGCTTGATGGCCTCCTCGTCGGTGTTCATGATCATCGGGATCGCGCCGCCGTCGAGATAGGTGGAGGTGATGATGTTGGTGTAGGTCTTGGCGATGTCCATTTCCCGGTACAGCCGCATGGTGATGACGTCGGCCGCGCCCAGCCCGGTCGCGTTGCCGTGCGTCTCCGGCGTCAGACCCAGGACCACGATCTTCTTGACGTAGGGCTTCATCTCCCACTGGATGAAGCGGCAGTTGCGGCCGGTGATGTTCGGATCCATTCCGGAGCCGGAAATGTTCTTGCCGATGCGCTCCACGACCAGCACGTCGATCTCGTCGAACTGCAGGCGCGGCATCAGTTCCTTGGCCTTGGCGAGCAGCGCCGGCTCGCGCTCGAGCACCTGTTCGCCCGGCACGATCTCAATCAACGCGGTCTCGTCGGCGGCGTTCTCGACCATCGCCACGCCGAACAGGACGTTTTTCCTGCTCATGATGAACCGCGCGGTCCTGGGCAGCAGCTCCCCGAACATGTCCATGCCGTAGGTGTGCAGCGTCGTCGCACCGGCGATCTTGCCCATGCCGATCGTGAGCATCTTCACGATGCCCGATTCGATCGGAGCGCGGAAGTTGGTATGCGGCTTGACCCGCGCAATGACCGCGATCGCGTCGGCTTCCGCCGCGTGCTTGTCGATATAGACCGGCATGCCGTCTTCGAGCTTGCCCAGCTCCACCACGTCCATGCTGGAGCGGATCGGGCAGCCCACGAAGCTCTCGGTGATGCCGTAGCTCTCCAGGACTTCGCGCTGGCCTTCCGCGGTTGCGCCGCCGTGCGAGCCCATCGCGGGGAAGATGAACGGCCGCGCGCCCAATGCCTTCAGTTCGCCGATCACGGCCTTGGCGCATTCGGCGATGTTGTTGATCCCGCGCGAGCCGCAACCGACCGCCACAGTCATGCCGGGCTTGACCTTGTTGCGCACCTCGGGCCGCTGGAACTGCTCGACTACCGCCCGGGTCACGCTGTCCAGTTTCGGGGTCTTGAACTTCTGGCGCACGTGAACCATGCGCGGCAGCGGGATATCGAGCCCGCCGGCGATGTTGACTTCGATCCGATCTCCGATCATTGCGCAACCTCCATCCGGTATTGCTGCATTCTGGGGGGGACCTTGGATCAGGCGGCCCAGGCCGCAGCAACTGATCGAAGGCTCCCGGTCGCCCGCTTCGGGAAAATGGAAGGCACGATTGTAATCCCGGACGGGAAAATTAGCCCGCGAGATCCCGGTACAGCGCGAGGTATTCGCGCGCGCTCGCCGCCCAGGAAAAGTCGCGCGCCATGCCCGCCTTCTGGATCTGCCGCCACAGCCGCTTGTTGCGATACAGCTCGGCGGCGCGCCGGCAGGCCGCCAGCAGCGTGTCCGCCGAAAGCGGCGAGAACACGAACCCGGTAGCCAGCTTTCGGCTCAGGTTCTCGGGCGTGGCGTCGATCACCGAATCCTTCAGCCCTCCGGTCGCGTGCACCACCGGCGGCGTTCCATAGCGCTGGCTGTACATCTGGTTCAGGCCCGAGGGTTCGTAACGCGAAGGCATGACGAAGATGTCGGCGCCCGCTTCGATCTGATGCGAAAGGCCTTCGTCGAAACCGATCTGCACCGCGATCTTTCCGGGATGAGACTGGGCGAGGGCCTGGAAGCGGCTTTGCAACGTGGCCTCGCCGCTGCCCAGCACCACGAGCTGGGCGGGAATCCTGATCAGTTGCGGCGCCACCTCAGCGAGGATGTCGAGCCCCTTCTGATAGGTCATGCGCCCCACGGTCCCGAACAGGGGAGTTTCCGGATCCTGTTCCAGCCCCATCCGCGCCCTCAGGGCCCTGCGGTTGTCTTCCTTGAACGCCAGGCGGCTCGCGTTGTAATAGCGCTCGATATACGGATCGTTGTCCGGGTCCCAGGCATCGGTGTCGATCCCGTTCAGGATGCCGACCAGCACATCGCGCCGGTGCGCGAGCACTCCTTCCATGCCCATTCCCAGCGGCTCGCGCTGAATTTCCTCGGCGTAGCTCGGGCTCACCGTGGTGATGCGATCGGCCGCCTGCAAGCCGCCCTTCAGGAACGACAGGTTGCCGTAGAACTCCACGCCGTCGATGGCGAACGCCTGCGGCGGCAGCCCGAGCTTCGCCGTGGTCTCGGGCGGGAAAATGCCCTGGTAGGCCAGGTTGTGAATCGTGATGAGCGATCGGGCTTTGGGGCCTTCGACGTAGCGCAGATAGACCGGCGCCAGGCCGGTCTGCCAGTCGTTGCAGTGCAGGATGTCCGGCCGCCACGGATAGGGCGACAGCGCCGTGGCCAGCAACGCCGCGACATAAGACAACAGACCGAACCGCAGGTCGTTGTCGGGCCAGTCGTTGCCCGCGGCATCCTGATAGGGACCGCCCGCGCGCCGATAGATCGCGCAGTCGATCACCAGCAGCGGCACGCCGGACGGCAGCTTGGCGCCCAGCAACTGTGCCGGCGGCAACCCCGGCAGCGCCGGAAGGTTGGCCACGCGGCCCTTGGTGCTCAGCGCGTCGAGCACCTGGGAGTAACCCGGAACCAGCACGCGCACGTCGACGCCGAGCGCGACGAGCGCCGCCGGCAGCGCTCCCGCCACATCGGCCAGCCCTCCGGTCTTGACGAGCGGGGCCACTTCGGAGGTCGCGAAGAGCACTTTGAGCGCGGGTTGATTGGCGGCCGTCATCGTTGACCGCGTTCGCGGACCGCAGAATCAGCGGGAGGGACCGAAGGCCGCGGGGCGACGCGAAGCGCCCACCGCAAGGCGTGCCCGGCCGTCGACTCGCTCCGGCCTGCTTCGGCGGGCCCGGTTCCACGCTGCCGCACGGTTCAGCCGGCCTTGCGCAAGATGATCCCCGCAAGCGGCGGGATCACGATGCCGATCGAGCACTGCCGGCCCATCCAGGGCACCGCTTCGCTGTGCACCTCGCCGTTGCCGACGTTACCTCCGCAGTAATAGGCCGAATCGCTGTTGAAGACTTCCCGGTACAGGCCCGCCTGCGGCACGCCGATGCGATATCCGTGGCGCGGCACCGGCGTGAAATTCAGCGCCACGACCACGAAATCGCCGTCGCGCGCGTGCCGCTCGTAGACCAGAATCGACTGGTCCGCGTCGTGGCAATCCACCCAGGCAAAGCCGGAGGGCTCGAACTCGTTGTCGTGCAACGCGGCGATGTCGTGATACAGCCGTGACAGGTCGCGCACGCAAAGCTGCACGCCGCGATGCCAGTCGATGCCGAGCAGCCCCCAGTCCAGTTCGCGCTCCACGCTCCATTCGCGGCCCTGGGCGAACTCGTTGCCCATGAAGTTGAGCTTCTTGCCCGGCGTGGTGAACTGACAGGTGAACAGCAGGCGCAGGTTGGCGAATTTCTGCCAGACGTCTCCGGGCATCTTGTCGAGCAGCGAACGCTTGCCGTGCACCACTTCGTCGTGCGACAGCGGCAGCAGGAAATTCTCGCTGTAGGCGTAGAGCTGCCCGAAAGTCAACTCGTTGTGGTGGAAGCGGCGATGGATCGGATCGCGCGAGAAGTAACGCAGCGTGTCGTTCATCCAGCCCATGTTCCACTTGATCGAGAAGCCCAGGCCGCCCACGTAGGTCGGCCGCGATACCATGGGCCACGCGGTGGATTCCTCCGCGACCGTGAGCGCTCCCGGGAACTCGCGGTGGACCATCACGTTCATTTCGCGCAGGAAGTCGATCGCCTCCAGATTCTCGCGCCCGCCGAACGGGTTCGGCACCCATTCGCCCGGCCTGCGCGAGTAATCGAGGTAGAGCATCGAAGCCACGGCGTCGACCCGCAATCCGTCGGCATGGAACTCCGAGAGCCAGTAGTGCGCGCTGGACAGCAGGAAGGAGCGGACCTCCTTGCGCCCGTAGTTGAAGATATGCGTGCCCCAGTCCTGGTGCAGGCCTTTGCGCGGGTCTTCATGCTCGTAGAGCGCGGTGCCGTCAAAGCGCGCCAGAGCAAACGCGTCGGTCGGGAAGTGCGCCGGCACCCAGTCGAGCAGCACGCCGAGGCCCGCCTGGTGGCAGGCGTCGACGAACGCGCGCAGCTCATCCGGGCTGCCATAGCGGCTGGTGGCCGCGAAGTAGCCGGTCGTCTGGTAGCCCCAGGACTGATCCAGCGGATGCTCCGAGACGGGCAGCAGTTCGATGTGCGTGAACCCCTGCTCCTTGACGTAGGGAATGAGGGCTGCGGCCAGCTCGGTATAGGTATAGAACCGGCCGTCGGGATGCCGGCGCCAGGAGCCGCAATGCACTTCGTAGATGTTGATCGGCGCGTGCAGCCAGTCCCAATGCCTGCGCGCCTCCATCCAGGCGCCGTCGCGCCAGGAATGGTTTCCCCCGGCGGCCGCGCGGGCCGCAGTTCCCGGACGCAGCTCGTAGGCCTGAGCGTAGGGGTCGGTTTTCAGCAGCAG
The DNA here is from genome assembly GCA_035560005.1 of Burkholderiales bacterium. Classification (NCBI taxonomy): domain Bacteria; kingdom Pseudomonadati; phylum Pseudomonadota; class Betaproteobacteria; order Burkholderiales; species Burkholderiales bacterium. Next base: position 31,378 of record DATMAN010000103.1, read on the forward strand.
TTCCCCGCTCGGGCGGCTGCGGATCTCGTACTTGTAGAGCGCGCCCGGCTCCACGCCGGGAATGAACACCTCCCACACGCCGCTGGAGCCGTGCACGGTCATGGGATGTGCTCGGCCGTCCCAGTCGTTGAAGTCGCCCACCACGCTCACCCGCTCGGCGTTCGGTGCCCACACGGCGAAGCGCACGCCGGCCACGCCCTCGCGCACCTGCCGGTGACTGCCGAGCACCCGGTAGGCCTGGTGCAAGGTGCCCTCGTTGAACAAATACAGATCGTCCGCGCCGATGGCGGGCGCAAAGGAATACGGATCGAAGAACTCCTGTTCGCGCCCGCGTTCGATCGCCTTGAGCCGTACTGGTCTGGGCAGCGCCGCGGAACCACGCCACTCGAAGATGCCGGCCTCGTGCACCCGGCGCAGGGGCTCGAAGCCGTTCGAGCCGCGCACCCAGACCGCTTGCGCTGCGGGCCGGATGACGCGCAGGCGGTACGTGTCGCCGTGCCGATGCAGGCCCAGGGCGCGGTGGGCATTGTGGATGCGGGCACCGGCAAGCGCCTGAACATCAGGATCGGCTGCGTATGCGGTCGTCAAGGAAAGAGGTCGGTTGCGCTGAGCGCGTGACGGGAGGCGCGCGGGACGCCTATTATAAGGACGGGCGAACGTCTGCCGGCGCTCGTCAATGAGTGCCCGCTTCCGAAGATTGCTTCGGCGGGCAACGGGCGAGCCAGCAAACGAATCTCGGTTACGCAGGGACCACGTGAAAATCAACGTCGACGCCGTCGATCCCACTCAGCGCTTCGTCAGCCTCATCACCCGCAGCACCTACGCGCTGGTGTTGGCGGGCGGGCGCGGCAGCCGGTTGAAGAACCTCACGGACTGGCGCGCCAAACCGGCTGTGCCGTTCGGCGGCAAGTTCAGGATCGTCGATTTCCCGCTATCCAACTGCATCAACTCCGGCATTCGCCGCATCGGCGTGGCCACGCAGTACAAGTCGCACAGCCTGATCCGCCATCTGCACCGCGGCTGGAGTTTTCTCGACGGGCGCTTCGATTCGCTGCTCGACATCCTGCCCGCGTCCCAGCGCACGCCGCAGGAGAACTGGTACCGGGGCACGGCCGACGCGGTGTACCAGAACCTCGACATCATCCGCTCGTATGATCCGGAATACATCCTGATCCTCGCCGGCGACCACGTGTACAAGATGGACTACGGGAAGATGCTGGCCTACCACGTCGCCATGCAGGCCGACATGACCATCGGCTGCCTGGAAGTGCCGCTCGCCGAGGGGCGGGAGTTCGGCATCATGGGCGTGAACGAGGAACTGCGCGTGATCAGCTTCCAGGAAAAGCCGGACAATCCCGCGCCCCTGCCCGACGACCCGTCGCGCGCGCTCGCCTCGATGGGCATCTACGTGTTTAACGCGGCCTTCCTCTACGAACAGTTGCAGCGCGACGCCGACAACCCGGCGTCCAGTCACGATTTCGGCAAGGACCTGATTCCCTACGCCGTCCCGCGCTGCCGGGTCTACGCGCATCGCTTCTCCGACAGCTGCGTCAAGGAGCCGGGCAAGGCGCCCTACTGGCGCGACGTCGGAACGGTGGACGCGTACTGGGAGGCGAACATCGACCTCACGCGAGTGACTCCGGACCTGAACATGTACGACCGCGACTGGCCCATCTGGACCTATCAGGAGCAGCTTCCGCCCGCCAAGTTCGTGTTCGACGACGAAGGCAGGCGCGGCATGGCGGTGGACTCGGTGGTCTCCGGGGGTTGCCTGATCAGCGGCTCGCAGGTCAAGCGCTCGCTGCTGTTCTCCAGTGTGCGGGTGCACAGCTTCTGCACCATCGAGGACTCGGTGATCCTGCCGGAGGTCACGGTCAACCGTCACTGCGTGTTGAAGCGTTGCGTGATCGACAAGCGCTGCGTGCTGCCGGCCGGCATGCAGATCGGCGTGGATCCGGAACGCGACCGCGCGCGCTTCTGCGTCACCGACAAGGGCATCACGCTGATCACCCCGGAGATGCTCGGCCAGACCGCCGTGCACCAGCGTTGACCGCGCCCCGACACGCCCCCGGGTGGCGCAAACAGCGCGTGCTCGCGCCCGCGCCGCGACCTGGATCCTGCGAATGACCACCGAAAAGAATCTCGACCTGATCCTGCTGTGGCATATGCACCAGCCGGACTTCCGCGACCCGCGCACCGGAGAGTTCGCGCTGCCGTGGGTGTACCTGCACGCCATCAAGGACTACACCGACATGGCGGCCCATCTCGAACGCCACTCCGGCATGCACGCCGCGGTCAACCTGGTGCCGCTCCTGCTCGACCAGATCGAGGACTACGCCGCCCAGTTCGGGCGGAAGGATGTGCGCGATCCGCTGTTGCGGTTGCTCGCGCGCGAGGATCTGAAGACGCTTTCGCCCGGCGAGCGGCAACTGATCCTGCAGCGCTGTTTTCTGGCCAACCACCACAAGATGATCGAGCCGTTCGCGTCCTACAAGCGGCTTCACGATCTGTTCACCTTTGCCCGCGAGCGCGGTGCCGACCCGGCGCACTATCTGTCCTCCGACTATCTGGGCGACCTGCTGACCTGGTATCACCTGTCGTGGATGGGGGAGACAGTGCGCCGCACGAGCGACCTGGTGCCGCAGCTCATGGCCAAAGGCGAGCGGTTCTCCGCGCAGGACCGGCGCGCGCTGTTCGAACTGATCGGCCAGCTCGTCTCCGGCGTTGTGCCCCGCTACCGCAAGCTCGCCCAAAGCGGACAGGTCGAGCTCACCGCCAGTCCTTATGCGCACCCGATCGGACCCCTGCTGCTGGATCTGCGCGCCGCACGCGAAGCGCAGCCGGACCTGCCGCTGCCCGATGCGGACCGCTATCCGGCCGGCCGCAGCCGCCTGCGCTGGCATATCGAACGCGCGCTGCGCAGCCACGAGCAGCGCTTCGGGGCGCCACCGCGTGGCTTGTGGCCGTCCGAAGGCGCGATCTCGACCGACTTCCTGCAGATGCTCGCGGCAGCGGGCCTGCAATGGACGGCGAGCGGCGAAGGGGTGCTGGCGAACAGCCTCCGGCGCCTGCAGGGCGCGGTACCACCGCGCCAGGAATTTCTCTACCGGCCGTACCGTGTCGGCCGCGCGGGGCAGGAGATCTACTGTTTTTTCCGCGACGACCGGCTGTCCGACCTGATCGGTTTCGAGTACTCGCGCTGGCACGGCCGCGACGCGGTCGCGCACTTCGTCGGGCAGCTCGATGCGATCCGCAGCCACGCGCGGGAGGGCGAAACACCGCTGGTCGCGGTGATCCTGGATGGAGAGAACGCCTGGGAGTTCTATCCCTACAACGGCTACTATTTCCTCGACGAGCTGTACGAGGCGCTGGAAAAACACCCGCACATCAGAACATGGACGCCATCGGCCTATCTCGATGCGCTGGCGGCGTTGCCCGAGACGCAGCGGCGGCAGCGCACCGGCGCGCTGGCCGAAGTGGTCAGCGGAAGCTGGGTCTATGGAAACCTCGCCACCTGGATCGGTTCGCCCGAGAAGAATCTCGCCTGGAACCTGCTTTGCACCGCGAAGCAGGGCTACGACATGGTGTGCGCCGGTGGCCGCCTGTCCGCGGAAGAAGCCGAGTCGGCCGCCATCCAGCTCGCCGTCTGCGAAGGGTCGGACTGGTTCTGGTGGTTCGGCGACTACAATCCCGCCGAAACCGTGATCAGCTTCGACCAACTGTACCGCGAGAAGCTGTCCCAACTGTATCGGACGCTGCACCTGCCGGTGCCGGAGCAGTTGAGCCATCCGATCAGCCGGGGCGGCGGCCAGGCCGAGATGGGCGGGGCGATGCGCCGCGCGAGCTGATCTGTTCCCGAAGACCCACCGCATTCAAGACGAACGACCCAAACCATCGAGGGGCAGCGGGTAGAGTGATTCGCGAATGGTTCTCCGCCTGTTCCTGGGGCAATAGAGCGGCTACTTCGTGACCAGGTCGGTATCGCTGCTGTTCGGAGTCCATGCGCACCAGCCGGCGGGCAATTTCGAGCACGTGCTCGATCACGCGCACGCGCGCTGTTACCGGCCTTACCTGGAAACCGTGTACCGCTATCCGGAGTTCAGGTTCGCGATCCACTCCAGCGGCTGGCTGCTCGACTACCTGCTGCGTACCTACCCCGAGGACATGCGCAAGCTGCAGGAGATGGTGGCGCGCGGACAGGCGGAGCTGTTCGGCGGGGGCGACACCGAGCCGGTGCTGGCCTCGATCCCGGAGCGCGACCGCCGCACCCAGATCGCGGCGTTGTCCGACCGGCTCGAACGGGCTTTCGGACAGCGCCCGAGCGGTGCCTGGCTCACCGAAAGGGTATGGGAGTCTGCGGTCGTTCCTTCGCTCGCTGATTCGGGCATCCGTTACGTGACCGTGGACGATTATCACTTCCTTTGCGCCGGGAAAGCGGCGGAGGAACTGACCGGCTATTTCTCCACCGAGGAAGGCGGCGTGCCGCTCGATCTGTTTCCGATTTCCGAGGCGCTGCGCTATCGGATCCCCTTTTCCCCCGCACCCGAGGCGGTCGCGTATCTGGAGTCGCTCGCAACCGAAGACGGCAGTGGCGCGGCAGTCTACTTCGACGACATCGAGAAGCTCGGCATCTGGCCCGAAACCCACGAATGGGTGTACGGGAAGAAGTGGCTGGAGCAGTTCATCGAAGGCGTGCTGCGCTCAACGCTCATCCGGTCGGCGCACTATCGGGATTTCCACGCCGGCCGGCGCACGCGCGGTGTGGTGTATCTGCCGGCAACGTCCTACATCGAGATGAACGAATGGTCTCTGCCCCCCGCGCAGGCCCATGAGTGGGCGGATCTGGTCGCGCAGGAAAAGGCCGCCAACCGCTATGCCGCGCGCAAGGCCCTGATCCGCGGCGGCATCTGGCGCAACTTCATCGCCCGCTACCCGGAGTCGAACTGGGCGCACAAGCGCATGCTTTCGCTGTCGGCACGCGTGGCTTCTCTGCCAAAGGCGGCCATCACGCCGCAGATGCAGAACCTGCTGCATCTGGCGCAAGCCAACGACGCCTACTGGCACGGCCTGTTCGGCGGCATCTACCTGCCGCACCTGCGCCGCGCGGTCTGGAACGCCATCGTCGCGCTCGAAGCCCTGCTCGATGCGGGCGCCGAGCGCAAGGCCGTGGTCAGCGTGGACACCGACCACGATGGCCACGACGAAATCTTCCTTTCCAACGGCGAGCTGCAAGCCGTCATTCGCGACGATGGGCAGGGTGCGATCCACGAGCTGGATGCCTACTGGCTGCGCCACAACTTCGGCGACACGCTCGCGCGCCGCGAGGAGCACTACTACCGCAAGATCCTGCAAGGCGTGCAGCGCGCGCACGACGGCGAAGGCATCGCTTCCGCGCACGACCGCGTGGGCTTCCGGCATCCGATCGCGCCCGAGGATCTGATTCCCGATGCCCGGCCGCGCGCGATCTTCCTGGATCGCCTGCTGCGCGACGGCCGTGAAGTCGCCCCGGGCTACGCTCTGGCCGAAGCGGCGCCGGACCATGTGGCGCTGACCAGTCGGCAGGCCGGCGTCGCCAAGATCTTTGCGCTGCGCGATCGCCGGCTGCGCGTGGACTATGTGTTCGATGCCACGCCGGGTATGCTGGAGAGCGCGCTGAACCTCGCGATGCCCAGTTGCGATGGCGTTCTCGGGCGCTACCGGCTCAAGGGCGAGATTGCGGGAGGGTTCGGACAGAGTTTCGAATGGCGGGACATCACCGGCCTCACCCTGGAAGACGACGTGCTGGGCGGCAAGCTCGTGCTGGAGATTTCCGAACCGGTCACCGTGCGCGCGCTACCCCACCGTACCGTGTCCCAGTCCGAGGAAGGCTTCGAAAAGATCATGCAGGCGGTGACGCTGCAGCTCGCGACGCCCCGGCCTGTAGGCGCTCTGCGCATCACGCTCTCGGTCTTCTGAAGACCCCAGCCCCGCGATCCGAATGAAGCACCGGCGAGAACTTCTGGCAAAACTCGCGATCCTGTTCTATATCAGGAGAACGGCGCTGGCCCAAAACGGAGGGAAACCATGAACCGCGACGACCTGGTCGAAAAGATGAAGCAGCAGCTCGACGACTGGAATGCCAGAATCCGGGACTGGGAGGCCGAGATGCAAAAGGCCCAGAGCCACCTCAAGGCTCAGTACCAGTCGCAGCTCAAGACGCTGGAGAAGCAGCGCGACGAGCTGATCAAGCGCATGAACGAGGTGCAGCAGGCCAGCCAGTCCGCCTGGAAGGAAATGAGCAAGGGCTTCGAAGAGGCCTGGAAGACGATGTCATCGAGCTTCGAAAAGGCCTGGTCGGAATTCCACAAAAAGAAAGACAAGTGACCCGCGCGCATCGCGAAGAACCCGGGGGTTGCGAGGATCGCGCAAGCAGAGGACAGGGGGGACTTTCTCCAGCGCCCGGCTGGGGCGCCGCCGTGCGTTCGAGAAGGGTCGTCTGAATCGATGAACAAGGAGGATGATTTCGTGAATGCTTTGCGCGGCGCCGTCGTGGTCTTGCTCACGCTTCTCTTTTTTCCCGGCATCGCCGCGAGCGCCGAGGCGGCGATTGCGGCCGGCTGCAGACTCGCGGCCGACGATCCGTTGCGTGCCGAGGTCAATCGCGTGATGCGGGAAGGCACCGAGTTCGAGCTCCAGCAGAAGGCCGCGCTGCAGGACAAGGTCAGCCGGCTCGGGCAGGCCAGGGGGTGGACCAAGGCCGAAGAAGACGCCTATCTGAAGAAGGTGGTCTTCGTCGGGAACAACGAATCCTGGGACCAGACCCTGGAGCTGGTCGCCGCGTTCGTCCGGGTCTGCGAGGAGCAGAACGACGGCAATCAGCGCGCCGAGGCGGTGCGGCTCTTTCGAGAAATGTACCTCATCGAAGAGAAACAATGGCGGGCGATTCACGACCGTGTCGATCGCGAACTCGATGCCGCGAACCGCGACCCCGGGCGCTGAGAAACCGCGCCGTCACCCGAAACAGCGGTAGAACCAGCGCTTGCCGAATTGCGCCAGGACCAGATAGGCGCTCACGATCACGCCGAGGACGGCGAAGTAGTGCGCCGGCAGCGGCACGAGGCCGAACTGCGCGCCCAGCGCGGTGTAGGGCAGCGCCGCAGCGGCGATCACTACGGCGAGCGAGGTGATCACCAGCAGCCCGTGCGGCGGGCTCGCGAGCGGGCTGCCGCGCGTGCGGATCACGAAGATGACCAGCACCTGGGTCGCCACCGACTCCACGAACCAACCCGTCCGGAACATGGCGACGTCGAAACCCAGACCGACCAGCAGCACGTAGAACGTGAGGAAATCGAACACCGAGCTCAGCGGTCCCAGCGCCAGCATGAAATTGCGGATGAACTTCATGTCCCAGCGCCGGGGGCGCTCCAGCTCGGCGCGGTCGACGCGATCGAGGGGAATCGCCATCTCGGACAGGTCGTAGAGAAAATTGTTGAGCAGCACCTGGACCGGGAGCAGCGGCAGAAACGGCAGCAGCAGCGGCGCGGCGGCCATGCTGGCCATGTTGCCGAAGTTGGAGCTGGTGGCCATCATCAGGTACTTCATGATGTTGCCGTAGGTGCGCCGGCCTTCCTGCACGCCCTGGTGAAGCACGAGGAGATCATGGCGCGTGAGCATCACGTCGGCGGCTTCCCTCGCCACGTCCACGGCGCCGTCCACGGATATGCCCACGTCGGCAAGATGCAGGGCCGGCGCGTCGTTCACCCCGTCGCCGATGAAGCCCACGGTGCACCCGCGCTGCTTGAGCGCACGCACGATCCGCTCCTTCTGGGCCGGTGTGACGCGGCAGAACAGGTTCGCTCTGTGCGCCGCGGCCGCCAGGGCGACGTCGTCCATCGCCTGGATTTCGTGGCCGATTAACGCGCCCTGCACCTCGAGCCCGACCTGGTCGCAGAGGTGGCGGACCACGCGTTCGTGGTCGCCGGACAAAACCTTGATGGCCACACCGTCGCGTCGCAGCGCAGCCAGCGCCTTCGCGGCATCCTTGCGCGGCGGATCGACGAACGCCAGCAATCCCGCGAATACCAGCGGTGCCTCGCCGGCCTCGGCCGCCGACGCGCAGTCCTTCGGCAGCTCCAGCCATGCCACGGCGAGCGTGCGCAACCCCTCTTCGCTCATCGCCTCGAAGTGCCGCCACACCGCGGCTCGCTGCGCTGCGTCGAGAGACTTCAGCGTGCCGCCCGCCTCCTCGAAGCTGATGCAAAGCGCGACGATCTCCTCCGGCGCACCCTTGACGATGAGCAGCCGTCGGCCATCGGGGCTTTCGACCAGCACGGAAACCCTGCGCCGCTCGAAATCGAACGGCACTTCGTCGATCTTCTTCCATCCCTCGATCCCGCGCCGCCCGTGGGCGATCACGGCCAAGTCCAGAGGGCTGCGGATGCCGGATTCGAAAAAGCTGTTGAGGTAAGCCAGTTCGAGCACCCGCGCCGATTCGTTGCCCCCGGCGTCGATGTGGCGGACCAGCTCGAGCCTGCCTTCGGTGAGGGTTCCGGTCTTGTCGGTGCAGATCGTGTCCACGGCCCCCAGACCATAGACCGCGGAAGGACGTTTCACGACCACCCGCTTGCGTGCAAGCCGAAGCGCGCCCCGCGCGAGGGTCACGGAGACGATCATCGGAAGCAGCTCCGGGGCGAGGCCGACCGCCAGCGCCAGCGCGAACATGAACGAGTCGAGCCACGGGTGACCGAGGCTGCCGTTGATGAGCACCACCGCCAGGGACAGCAGCAGCGTCAGCCTCAAGACAAGCAGGCCGAACTGGCGCGTCCCCCGCTCCAGCGGATCGGGCGGGCGCCGCTGCGCGAGCGCGCCCGCGATCTTGGCCAGCTCGGTGTGCCGGCCGGTGGCGACGACCACGACTCGCGCGCTGCCACTGAGCACCGAAGTGCCCATGAACACCACACCCCGCGCCTGCGTGAGATCGGCATCCGGCGGCGGCTCGTGCGGCTGCTTCTCGACGGGATAGGATTCGCCGGTGAGGGTGGCCTGGTTGACGAACAGGTCGCGGCTTTCGAGCACGATGCAGTCCGCCGGCACCAGATCGCCGGCCGACAGCAGCGCCACGTCTCCGGGAACGACCCGCTCCACCGGCACTTCGCGCGCGATCCCGTTGCGCTGGACGGTGCAATGCACGGCGACCGACTCGCGCAGGCGCTCGATGGCCCGCTCGGCCCGGTATTCCTGAACGAAGTCCAGGACCACGCTCGCCGCGATCACCACTGCGATGATGACGGCACTCCGCGCATCGCCTGCGAACGCTGCGATCGTCGCCGCGGCGAGCAAAAGCAGGACCAGCGGATTGCGGAACCGGGCGAGCAGCTCGACGAGCCATGGCCTGCGGCCGACCACGGCGACCCGGTTCGGCCCTGCGGCGCGCAGGCGGGCAAGCGCTTGCGCCTCCGTCAAACCGGATTCCGAAGCACCGATGTCCGCGAAGATCCGCTCACGCGAGCGGCACCACCAGGGCCGCCGGCCCTCGGCGTGCAAGGTCGGCAGGATGGCGATCCCTTCTCGGGAGCGGGCGGCTCGCGCCGCGGCGATCACGCGCTGCCGCGTTCGGCGATCTCGCGCTCGCGCTCGCTCTTCAGAATCCCGGTCAGGCTCGCGACTTCCGCTCCGAGCCCGTCGATCACGTCGTCGAGCGAGACGATGCCCACCAGCAGGCCGTCACCGTTGCTCACCGCGAGGCGGCGCACGCCGTTCTCGCGCATGATCTCCATCGCTTCGTGGAGGTCGGCGGTCTCCGAAACCGTGGCCAGATCGGGGGTCATCACATCGTCGAGCGTTGCGTCGGAGGGGTCGATTCCGTCCGCCATCGCCTCCAGCACGAGGTCCCGGTCGGTGACAATGCCGATCACTTCGCCCTGGTCCGGTTCGTCCCGGGTGACCAGCAGCGCGCCCACGTGATGGCGGCGCATGAGCAGGGCCGCTTCCTGCAAGGTGCAGGAGCGCGGAGCGCGAATGATGTTGCGCGAGTAGATCCGTTCGATGTTCATGGTTTTCCTCCAGGGTCGGGGTTCCCGCCTCGATACTGCGAACCCTCGTTCGAGCGCCCTGCCACGATACCCGCTCGCCGCCGGCCGCCATTGACGCACGTCAAACCCCGGCGAAAAGCGCTCGACGAGAATGGGGACCGGGCAAAGCGCCGGGTGCGCGCGCAGCCGCCCGGCGGTGGTTGACAATTCCGTGACCCGAGCCCGAAATAACCGAAAGAGATGCGAACGCGGACTCGCTGACACGCCGCACTGTATCCTGGGAAATCGCCATGAATACTCCATCGACACTGAGACCCCGGGCCGGAGACGCGCTGATCATCGTCGATGTGCAGAACGACTTCCTGCCCGGCGGCGCGCTTGCCGTGCCGCGCGGCGACGCGGTGATCGCGCCGCTGAACCGTTACGCCGCCTTGTTCGAAAGGCAAGGACTGCCGGTGTTCGCCACCCGCGACTGGCATCCGGCGAACCACTGCTCGTTCCGCGAACAGGGCGGGCCCTGGCCTCCGCACTGCATCGCGGACACCCCCGGCGCGCAGTTCGCGCCCGGCCTGAGGCTGCCGGCCTCGGCGCGCATCGTGTCGAAGGCGACGAGCGCGGAGCGTGACGCCTATTCCGGCTTCGCCGGAACGGACTTGGACGCCCAGTTGCGCCGCGCCGACGTTCGCCGGGTATTCGTCGGCGGGCTCGCCACCGATTATTGCGTGCTCAACACCGTGAAAGACGCGCGCGCGCTCGGCTACGAAGTGGTGCTGCTGCAGGATGCGATCCAGGCCGTGGACGTTCAGCCGGGAGACGGGCGGCGCGCCCAGGAAGAGATGCAGCGCCTCGGGGCCGTGCCGGCCGACGCGGAGTCGGTCGGTGCCTGAGCCGATGGCGGAAGCCGCCGCGCAGCGCGATCCGGGCTCGAGCGCCCTGCTCACCGATCTGTATCAGCTCACCATGCTGCTCGCGTACCGCGAGCAGGGCATGACCGACACGGCGGTGTTCGAGTTCTTCGTGCGCAAGCTGCCGCGCGGTCGCAACTTTCTCATCGCGGCCGGGCTCGAACAGGTGCTGCACTTCCTGGAGAACCTGCGCTTCACGGACGAAGAACTGGACTGGCTGCGCGCCGAGCGGCGCTTTTCAGCCGGGTTCGTGAACGATCTGCGGGGGCTTCGCTTCACGGGCGATGTACACGCCATGCCGGAAGGCACGATCTTCTTTCCGCACGAACCGATCCTGCGCGTGACCGCGCCGCTGCCCGAAGCCCAGCTCGTCGAGACGCGGATCATCAACTTGCTGCAGTTGCAGACCATGGTCGCCGCCAAGGCCGCGCGCTGCGTTCTGGCGGCGCCGGACAAGCTGCTGGTGGACTTCGGCTTGCGCCGGGCGCACGGGGCGGAAGCCGGACTGCTCGCCGCCCGCGCCGCGTATCTCGCGGGCTTCGGCGGCACCGCGACCGTGCTGGCGGGGCAACGCTTCGGCATCCCGCTCTACGGCACGATGGCGCATTCCTTCGTCCAGGCCCACACCGACGAGACGCTGGCATTCGAGCATTTCGCGCGGGCGCACCCCGAGAACACGGTGCTGCTCATCGACACCTACGACACCGAAGCGGGGGCGGCCAAGGTCGTGGCGCTCGCCCGCAAACTCAAGCAGGAAGGCATCATGGTGCGCGCGGTGCGCCTGGACAGCGGCGACCTCGCCGACCACGCCCGCAAAGTGCGGCGCATTCTGGACGAAGGAGGCTTTCCGCACATCCGGATCTTCGCCAGCGGCGGGCTGGACGAGCGCATCCTGCACGATCTGTTGGCCGCCGGCGCGCCGATCGACGGCTTCGGCGTGGGCACCAGCCTGGTCACCTCGGAGGACGCCCCGGCGCTGGACTGCGCCTACAAGCTGCAGGAGTACGCGGGCCTCGCGCGCCGCAAACGCTCCGAAGGCAAGGCAACCTGGCCTGGCCGCAAGCAGGTCTACCGGCACCACGACGCCGATGGCCGTATCGCCGCCGACACGATTGCCCTGGAAACGGAGACTTTTCCGGGCGAGCCCTTGCTGCAGCCGGTGATGAAGGGCGGGCGGCGCCTCGCCGACCCGGAGCCGCTGAACACGATCCGGGACCGGGCGCTCGCGGCGATGACGAGGCTGCCCCCCGCTTTGCGGCGGCTGGAGCCGGCCGAACCCCTGCCCGTCACGATCTCGCCCGGGCTCAAGGCGCTGGCCGCCGAAGTGGACCGGCTCGGTCTCGCCTCGCCGCACGCCTGACGGCTGCCGGAGCGCGAAGACGCGAGCGGCGTCTCGTACGGTCCCGCCTGCCGCCTTTATTGCCGCGCGATTTGACCTGGCGCAAAGCCCGTCGCCCGCCGGAGTGGATCATTTGCGTGTCATGCCCATCCAGTTCGATTCCCGAATCGACGCCGCCCGCAGGCTGGCAAAGGCCCTGGCCCGCTATCGTGGTCGCAATCCCCTGGTGCTCGCGATCCCGCGCGGCGCGGTCGAGATGGGCAAGGTGCTGGCCGAGGAGTTGGGCGGCGAGCTGGATGTGGTGCTGGTGCGCAAGCTGCGCTCCCCCTTCAGTGCGGAGTTCGCCGTTGGCGCGGTCGACGAGTCGGGCTGGACCTATATCGCCGAGCATGCCGCCCGTTCCGGCGCCGATGAGGCTTATCTTGCGCGGGAGAAGCAGGTCCAGCTCGAAACCCTGCGCAAGCGTCGGCTGCAATACACCCCGACGCGGCCCCCGATCGACCCCGCGGACCGGATCGTCATCGTGGTCGACGACGGGCTGGCCACGGGCGCCAGCATGATCGCGGCGCTGCACGCGGTGCGTGCCCGGCACCCGGCGCACCTGGTGTGCGCCGTTCCGGTGGCCGCGCCCGAGAGCCTGGAGCGCGTGCGCCCTTACGCCGACGAAGTGGTGTGCCTCGAAGCCCCAGCGGAGTTCTACGCGGTGGGCCAGTTCTACCGCGAGTTTCCGCAGGTCGAGGACGAGGCAGTCATCGCCCTCCTGGCGCAGGCCGCCCGCAAACACGCCGCGAGCGAATCATGAGCGCCCCGCGCGACGAGACGCTGGTTTCGATTCCCGCGGGCGAGGTCGCGCTGGAAGGCGTGCTCGAGCGGCCGGCGCAGACGACGGGTGTGGTGGTGTTTTCCCACGGCAGCGGCTCCGGCCGCCATTCGCCGCGCAACCGCTTCGTCGCCGCGCAACTGCGCCGGGCAGGACTGGCCACCCTGCTCCTGGATCTGTTGACGCCGGAAGAGGACCAGGACTACGCGAACCGATTCGATATCGACCTGCTGAGCCAACGTCTGGGATACGCGGTGCAGTTCGTGCGCACCCACCCCACCACCTGCGAACTGCCGGTCGGTTTGTTCGGCGCCAGCACCGGCGCCGCTTCGGCGCTGCGGGTGGCTGCGGCGCTGTCCGATGGCGTGCGGGCGGTCGTGTCCCGGGGCGGGCGCCCCGATCTGGCGGGGGAAGCCACGCTGGCACGCGTCACCGCGCCCACGCTGCTGATCGTGGGCGGTCTCGATTTCGGCGTGATCGAGCTGAACGAAGCGGCGCGCGACCGGCTCGTCTACTGCAAGAGGGAACTGGCGATCGTGCCGGGTGCGACACATCTGTTCGAGGAACCCGGCGCCCTGGAGGAAGTCGCCCGCCTCGCGACCGCCTGGTTCGTGCGCCATCTGACACCGGTTTCCATTCCGTTCGATCACGCGCATCGCTGATCGCGATGTGACCGAACCAACGAACCTGACTACCCGGATAACAGGAGCCGCCGTGAAGCCTCGCAGACCCCGTCCCAGGAGAAGAACCGCACCGCAGCCCGAGGTTCAGCAGGGCGACGGTCGCAGCAAGGCCAGGGACGATGCGCTCAAGCGCATCATCAAGCAGCATCCGCTGCGCGACGAACCGCGCGTGGACAGCGTCGAAGAAATCGAAGAAGAAGTGGAGGAAGAACAGAACGTGCCGGGGCCTTCGCAAGGGCGGCCGTTCGAAGAACGCTGACCGTTCTCATTGCGCGACGCCGGAGTTCCCGCCGCGCGTTCAGGCGTGGTGCTTTCCGACGCTGACCCGCTTGGCCTGCGGACCTTCCGCCGCCATGTCCTCGATGAACTGAACGCCCATCCCTGGCGCGAGCTGCTCGAATGCCGGATGCACGACGTTGTCGCGGCTGAAGTACAGTTCGCGGCCGTCGGCGGTTTCGATGAATCCGTAGCCTTCGTCGGGAAACAGACGGGTAACCTTCCCGTGCCGGGCGAGGGCGTGCGCCTTGACGTCGCCGCGCATCTCCCTTGCGGCGTCCTCGAGCTGGCGTTTCACCGCGTCGAACGCGTCGCGCAGCGCGACGTACACGTCCTCGTGATGGTCGCGATTGGCGACGATCTCCTTGCCCGGCACGCGCACGTCGATGCGCACGCGAAACTGCCGCCCCTGGTGGTGGTGCTTGCTCAGTTCTTCCACCGTCACGCGGCAACTGGTGATGCGCGAATGAAACTCCTCGAGCTTCCCGGCCTTCTGGCGGATGTGCGCCTCGAGCGCCTCCGAGCGCGGAATGTCGCGGAAAGTGATCTGAACTGGAGTCTGCATTTCCCGGGGATTCGCTGGACGGGTTTGCGCCCTATTCCAGGCGTATGAAGGTTTCCGCCACGGCATCCTCGCCGTGCCGGCGGATCAGCGCGTCGATTTCGTCGAGCAGCGTGGCGTCCTCGTCCGCGTCGAGCACCCCGTTGCCGATCAGACGCGCCGCGAGGCCGTTCAGAATCGCTGCCCGCACCGTGCCGAGCGTGGGTTCGTCCGGTTGTCCCGGGTCGTTCGTCGCCGCCTCGATCACCCGAGACAGTGCTTCGCTCGCGCTGGCGCCGGCGAAATCGATCGCCAGAGCCTCCTCGCCGAACTGGTCGATGAGCGCGTCGAGCTCCGCGATGACCGACGACCGCTCCTCAGGGTGCAGCGCCCACCCTTCGCGCGACCAGCGCTTGCTTTCCTGCTGGAGCGAGGCGCGCACGTCTTCGAGCGTGGGCGGCTGCTCCCGGTCCGGATCTTCGAGCACGGCCTCGATCGCCGCCGAGAGCTCCGGACTCACATGGGCGGCAACATCGATGGGGAACCTCAAAGCCATCTTCTTCCTCGCGTTTCTCGACTCGCGATTCGCCCGGCGCGGGCAACCCCGCGCCGGGCGATGTTTTCAGTCGACCTTGATCGTGTGGCGTTTGGACTTGGCGAGTTTGGGGATCACGATCTCGACCATGCCATCCTTGGATGAGGCCTTGGCCCGTGTCCCGTCCACGTCGGCGGGCAGCGCCACGGTGCGCGCGAACGACGCCTCGGAGATCTCGTGGCGGTAGTACTCGCCCTTCTCTTCCTTCTGCTCGCGCTTGGTCGCACCCTTGATGGTGAGCGCATTGTCAGTGACGGAGATTTCCAGATCTTTCTTGTCCACGCCCGGAACCTCTGCGCGCACCAGCACGTCCTCCTCGCGATCGACTACGTCCACCCGCGGCCAGCGCACTTCCGGCAGCGCCGGCAGGTCCGGCCACTCCCAGCGCCACGGGCGCAGCCAGCCGCGCGGGAATATGCCTTCGGCCATGCGCTGCATCAGCCGATCCATTTCTTCGAAGGGGCTGACTGCAGCCACGGGCGACTTCTGCAATTCCCTGCTTTTTTCGCGGGATTCGGCTTCCTTGGTCTCGTTCGCCATGTTGAACTCCTCGTCTGACTGTTGTTCGGAACGCAACCTTACAGTGGCCCGCCGTGAGCGGTTTTGATCGCGATCAAAGAATCGGATGGCAGCGACGGCGCCACGCGCTGACCTGCATCAAGGCCCGGCCCCGATGCAGCCGCATAGTGAGCGGATGCGCGGACAGGCCTACATCGGCACCAGCGGCTGGAGCTACGCGAGCTGGAAGGATTCCTTTTACGAAGGTCGGCCCAAGACGCGGTGGCTGCCCTATTGCGCGCAGCGCTTTTCAGCGCTCGAGGTGAATGCGACCTTCTATCGGCTGCAGAGCCGCGAGACATTCCGCAGTTGGCGGGCCGCCACGCCGCCCGGGTTTTGCTTCGCAATCAAGGCGAACCGCTATCTCACGCACAACCGGAAGCTGCTCGAGCCGGCGCCGGCGATCCGGCTGGAGCGCAGCCGGGCCGCCGGCCTCGGCGACAAGCTCGTTGCGGTGCTCTGGCAGCTTCCGCGCAACTTCCGGTGCAACCTGGAGCGGCTGGAGACGTTCGCCCGCGCGCTCGGGCGCTGGCGGCGCGTGCGGCACGCAATCGAGTTCCGCCATCCCTCATGGTTTACCGGCGAGGTGGCTGCGTGCCTGCGCGAACGCGGCATCGCGGTCTGCCAGTCCGACGCCGCGGATTGGCCGATGTGGGAAGCGGTGACCACGGACCTGGTGTATGTGCGGCTGCACGGCCATCGAACGACCTACGCCTCGGCCTATTCGGACGCGCAGCTTCGCGACTGGGCCCGCAAGGTGCGGCACTGGATGCACGAAGGGCGCGACGTGCACGTGTACTTCGACAACGACGCCTTCGGTCATGCGCCGGCGAATGCCGTGCGCCTGATCGCGCTGCTCGAAGCGATGCGCTGACCGGGAGGGCACGGTTGCCCCTTCTCCTGATCTGCATCAAACGCCGCTCCGCGATTCGCGCTAATGTGTCCGAGATCCGGCGCTGCGGCGGCCGAACGCAGGCGTTGCCGCCGGAGGCAAGTGACTGTCGTTGCGGTCCGATCAGGCAAAGGAGCCCCATGACTGGCCATATACCCGACGTCGGCGCGCCCGATCCCGAACTGAAGACTTCACCGATACTCGACGAGTCCGAGGAGCCTTCGCCGGACGCAGATCTGCAAGCCGGCGCCTGCTACTTCAACAACGTGCGCTACCCGATCGGACAGTACGTGCGAAGCGGATCCGAACTGCTGCATTGCGAAGAGCGCGGGCTGTGGTTGCGCAAAGGCGAAGTGCGCCCGGCGAAATTCGGCCACCACTCGTAGCCGTCTTCGCTGGCCCGCGCACCCATGAATCGCGACGAGGTCCGCGACCATCTCGTGAGAATCCTGCAGCGGCTGGCGCCCGACATCGATCTTGGCAAGGTCGGGCCCAAGGCCAGCCTGCGCCGGGCGTTGGCCGTCGACTCGATGGACATTCTGAACTTCGTCACGGCGCTGCACGAAGAGCTGGGCGTCGATGTCCCCGAGCAGGACTACGGGAAGATCGACACGCTGGACGGCTGCGTGGACTACGTCGTCGCCGCCCTCGCTGGACGCGAACGCGCCGGGCACCCCGGCGCCCCGCGCTGAGGTCGCGCCTTCCTCGAAGGTGGCCGAATATCCGGCGCAACTCGCTCGCCAGCACCGGCTCGCCGACGGCCGGATGGTGACCATACGCCCGATCCGTCCGGACGACGCGGCGCGCGTGCGCGACTTTCTGTCCGGATCCTCGGGCGAGACGCGATATCGGCGCTTCCTGAAGTGGGTCGGCGCGCCCACGGAAAACCTGGTCCATTTCATGACGGACGTCGACTACGAGCGGCATCTGGCCCTCGTGTGCACCGTGGCGCGCGCAGACGGCGAAGACGTGGTGGGTGAGGCGCGCTACGTGACGAATCCGGACGGCAGGAGCTGCGAGTTCGCCATCATGATCCAGGATTCGTGGCAGAAGACCGGGATCGCCGGACTGCTCATGGATGCGTTGATGCGCGCGGCGCGCGAGCGTGGGATCGCCCGCATGGAGGGGTTGGTGCTCAGCGCCAACTCGAGCATGTTGCGCTTCGCCCGTGCCCTCGGCTTCGAAGCAGCCACGCTCGCCGAAGACCCCAGCACTGTTCGCATCACGAAGACATTGGAACCCGTCTCATGATCGCTCACGCCTGCCACGAAGACGCCTTGCGCCGGACTGCGCATCACGCGATCGGTCAGGTCCTGCGCACAGCAGGCCCGGCGGGCCCAACCCCCGGCCGGCGCCGCCCGCTACCGGCGCTTCTCCAGCGCGATGCCGACCAGCTCGACCGCGACCCCCGCACCGATCACCAGCAGACCGCCGAGCGTCTCGGGCGCGGCGAACAGCATCGCAGCGCCCAGCAACACCAGCACAATCGCGGACAATCTTCTCGGTTTCACGATCACATCCTACCCGACCGAACGCGCTGGCTATAGACCGGAGCGCGGAGCCGGCCTACCGAGCGAGAAACCCGGGGGCCGCCGCGTGCTCCCCGTGCCGCTCGATCAGTTCATCGATCTCGATCAACAACGCGGTGCGATCCTGCGGATGCAGCAGCTCGCCTTCCTGCTCCCACAGCGAGTCGTCGCGTTGCAAGGCCAGCCTCACATCCTGCAATGTGAGCGCCGCTTCCGGCCGCCGAGCGGCGAGCAGCGCCTGGATCGCGTCGCGCAGCTCCGCGCTGATGCGCACGGACGCTCCGCCCGGTTTTCCGCTTGCCATGTTCACTTCAAAGTCTTCAAATACGCGATGACGTCCGCGCGCTCGCGCGCATCCTGCAGGCCGACCGGCATGATCGTTCCATGGACCGCGCCGGTGGGCGCTGCCAGATAGCGGTCGAGGGAGCGTTCGTCCCACACGATATTGGCCTGGTACAGATTTCTCGAATAGGGCGAACCGTCCACGGTTCCGGCGCGGCGGCCCAGCAGTCCCACCAGGGAAGGTCCCACCGATTCGATCCTTTGCTTGTCGCCGTGGCAGCCGATGCACCACAGCTCGTAGGCTTTTCGTCCTCGCGCGGCATCGCCCTCGGCCGCCGCCTGCGGTCCCCCTGCCCACAGTCCGACCGCACCGAGCGCCATGATCATCGCAACCGTGGCCCGACGCATCTCCCTGTCCTCGTTGGGTGGCCACTGCAACCTACGCCGATGGCCGCAGCCCGATTTGACAGAGGTCAAAGGTTCTCGCCGACAGCGGTGGCGCCCGCGTGCTTGACCTGCATCAACGGGCACGCCGGCAATCGGATGAGAATCCGGGTCCATCCCACCCGCGAGGTTCCGGGAGCACGCGCATGACACCGGATTTGCAGGCCACAGCCACGCCCGGCACGCCCATCGAGATGAACGCCAAGCCACAGGACCCGTCGAACGACGTGCGCGCTGCCGCGCTCGCCTTGCTGGCCCGCGGCTGGTCCGTGATACCGGTGGAAGCGCGCGGCAAGCGCCCGATCGTGCCCTGGCTCGATTACCAGTCCCGCCTGGCCACGGAACAGGAAGTCGACGCCTGGTTCGGCGCAACCCGCAAACCGAACATCGGCGTGGTCACCGGAGCGATCTCCGGGCTGGTCGTGCTCGATGTCGATGCCCGGCACGGCGGGTCGCGAAGCCTCGCGCTGCTCGAGCTGGAGCACGGCCATCTGCCGCACACCGTGGAAGCGCGGACCGGCGGCGGCGGGCGGCACTTGTACTTCCGGCATCCTGGCGGGATCGTGCACAACCGCGTCGGAATCGCTCCGGGCATCGACTTCCGCGGCGACGGCGGTTGCGTCGTCGCGCCGCCTTCGTTGCATCCGAACGGGCGGCGCTACGAGTGGCTGCCGGGGTGCGCGCCGTCGGAAGCCGATCTCGCGCCGATGCCTTCCTGGCTGCTGCGCTTCGTGCACCCCGGCGCGCGCGCCGGCCATCCGCTCTCCCACTGGCGGCGACTGGTGCGCGAAGGCGTGGACGAGGGCAACCGAAACAACACGCTGGCTTCGCTCGCCGGGCATCTGCTGCGACACGGCGTCGATCCGCAGGTGGCGCTGGAGCTGCTGCTGGCGTGGAATCGCGTGCGCTGCCGTCCGCCGCTTCCCGACGAGGAGGTTGCGCGGGTGGTGGACAGCATCGCGCGGCTGCATCGACAGGAAGACGGCGGCTGAAGGTCCGTGCCGCTCGAATGAAGACCAGGTCGCCGGCATGCGCATGAAGCGCGCGTTGCAGTCGGACAGCCCTGCCAAGGCCCGGGCGGCTGTGGAGAGCGCTTCGCCCGGGCTTGCCGCAAGCCCGCGCGAGGCGCGCCCGAGCGCGGACGAGATCGCGCGCGCCCGGCCGATCATCGAGCGCTCGCCATGGACCTATGCGAATCTCGCGCTGCGCGGTGACAAGGCACTGCTGTTCAGTTCGCGCGGAAACGCCTTTCTGATGTACGGGCGCAGAGGGCGAAGCTGGATCGCCATGGGTGACCCCGTCGGCCCCGAGGACGAGGCGCTGGAACTGCGCTGGACGTTCCGCGATCTGTGCGACCGACAGCGGGGCTGGTGCGTGTTCTTCGAGGTGCGGCCGGAGCATCTCGGTCTCTACAGCGACCTGGGCCTTACGGTCGTTCCGCTCGGCGAGGAGGCACGCGTGGATCTGGCGCGATTCACGCTCGAAGGTGCCGCCCGCAAGGACCTGCGCAACGCGCGGTCCAGGCTGGCGCGTGCGGGCTGCCGCTTCGAGATACTGCCGCGCGAGGCGGTATCGACGCTGCTGCCGGCCCTCGCGCGGGTGTCGGATGCCTGGTTGACGCTGAAAAGCACGCGCGAGAAAGGTTTCTCGAACGCCTCCTTCGATGCGCAGTACCTCGCGAACTTCCCGCTGAGCGCGGTGCGCAGGGACGGTGAACTCATCGCCTTCGCCAATCTCTGGCTGGGTGCCGGCAAGGAGGAACTGTCGGTCGATCTCATGCGCCACCTGCCGGACGCGCCGAACGGAACCATGGACTTTCTCTTCTCGGAGTTGCTGCTCTGGGGGCAAGCGGAAGGCTACCGATGGTTCAATTTCGGCATGGCGCCCCTCTCAGGACTCGACGCGCATGCCCACCCGCCCTTGTGGCATCGTTTCGGCAGTTTTGTCTATCGGCACGGGGAGCATTTCTACAACTTCCGCGGCCTGCGCCGGTACAAGGAGAAATTCGATCCGGTGTGGACCCCGCTGTACCTGGCCTCGCCGGGGGGTATCGCGCTGCCGGCCGTTCTCGTGGACCTCACCGCGCTCATCGCCGGTAGCCTGACCGGAATCGTACTCAAGGGCTCGATGGTGACAAAGCGCCACCGATGAACCGGCTGTTCAATCCCTTCATCGCGACCGTGAGCACGATCCTGGCGCTCGGCTATGCCTACCTGGCCTGGCGGCTGGCCTCCGGCGCCGTCGCACGGCTCGGGCTCGCCGTGCCGTTTCTGCTGATCTGGATCGTGCCGGTCGTCTACTGGACCGGAGAGCGCGAGCACAAAGGCCGGGTCGACGACGCCGTGCACTTCATGAGCTACCTGTCCATGGGCTGGCTGAATTTCGCGATCGTGCTCTGCGCCGGGCGCGACGCACTGCTGCTCACGACCGCGGCGCTTCCCGTCTTCGGCGGGCTGCATGCCACCCTGCGCGAGGCGGGCACGGGGTGGGTGTGGATCGGCTCCCTCGCGGCGCTCGCCGCCGGCGCGTTCGCGGCGCTGCGCGGCCCGCACGTGCGCCAGGTCGACATCGCCATCGACGGGCTCGACGCCGATCTGGAGGGGCTGCGCATCGTGCAGATCAGCGATCTGCACATCGGACTGACGATCCGGGCCTCCTACGTGCGGCGCGTGGTGCACGCGGCCAACGCGCTGCGGCCCGACCTGGTCGCGCTGACCGGAGACATGGTGGACGGGGCGGTCGCGCGACTCGCGCCGCACGTGGCCCCCTTGGCCGATCTGAAGCCCGGCGGGCGGGTCTTTCTGGTGCCCGGCAATCACGAATACTATTCGGGAGCCGCGCCCTGGCTGCGTCATTTCGAAAGCCTCGGCCTGCGCGTGCTTCTGAACGAATACGTGGTGATCGCGCAGGGCCGCGCGCGCATCGTGGTGGGCGGCGTGGTGGATCCGGCCGCGCGCCTGGACGACCCGCGGCAGAGACCGCGTCCCGATCTGGCGGTTGCGCCGGAAGCGGGCCGCGCCTTTCGCCTGCTGCTCGCGCACAATCCCAAGATCGCGCCCGTGGCGGAACAGGCCGGATTCGATCTGCAGCTCTCGGGCCACACGCACGCCGGACAGTTCTTTCCCTGGACGCTCGCCGTGCACCTGGTGCACGCGCCGCACGTGGCCGGGCTTTCGCGCCGTGGCCGTCTGTGGGTCTATGTCAGCGCCGGAACCGGCACTTGGGGTCCGCCGGTGCGCTTCGGCACCGAGCCGGAACTGACGCTGCTGCGCCTCGTGCGCGGCGACCGGAGGCAGCATGGCGGATGAGTTCGCCCGGATCGACGATTTCACGGCCGAGCCGCGCACGGCCTATTTCTCCATGGAGATCGCGCTGCGCGCCGGCATTCCAACCTACGCCGGCGGTCTCGGGGTGCTGGCGGGCGACGTCGTGCGAACCGCCGCCGACCTCGAGCTGCCCCTGGTCGCGGTCACGCTGGTGAGCCGCGAGGGCTATTTCCGCCAGGAGATCGACCCGCAAGGATGGCAGATCGAACACGCGGACACCTGGAATCCGGGCGAGCATTGCCGGCCGCTGAACGCCGCGGTGGCGATCCCGATCGAGGGCCGTCCGGTCTGGGTCTCCGGCTGGCTGTTCGTGGCATCCGGCTCCACCGGAAGCACACCGGTGATCCTCCTCGACACCGATCTGCCGATGAACCAGCCCGAGGACCGCGCGATCACCAGCCGTCTGTACGGCGGGGATCAGGCCTACCGCCTGAAGCAGGAGGCCGTGCTGGGCATCGGCGGCCTGCACATGCTGCGGGCACTCGGATTCACCATCAGCCAGTATCACATGAACGAAGGACACGCCGCGCTGCTCGGGCTCGCGTTGCTGCGCGCGCATCGCTACCCGCCCGGCGATCTGCGTCCCGGAGAATCACCGTACGATCTGCACCGCGTGCGCCGGATGTGCAACTTCACCACGCACACCCCGGTCGAGGCCGGGCACGACAAGTTTCCCTACGAGCTGGTTCATCGGATTCTGGGCGACATCGTGGATCTTCCGACGCTGAAGGCGCTGGCCGGAGAACAGGTTTTGAACATGACCCTGCTCGCGCTCAATCTCAGCGATTTCGTCAACGGCGTCGCCCGGCGCCATGCGGAAGTGTCCTCGAAGCTGTTTCCCGGCTTCCAGGTGCATGCGATCACCAACGGCGTGCATCCCTTCACCTGGACCTGCCCCAGTTTCGCCCGGCTGTTCGACACTTGCGTGCCGGGCTGGGCGCACGCGCCCGAGCTGTTGATCCGTGCCGATACCATCCCCGACGACAAGATCTGGAGCGCGCACCTGGAAGCGAAGGACCGGCTGATTGCCGGCGTGAAAGAGGCTACCGGCGTGGCGCTCGACCGCGAGCGGCCGATCATCGGCTACGCACGGCGCATGACGGCTTACAAGCGGCCCGAGCTTCTGTTCAGCGATCTCGCACGCCTGCGTGCCATCGCCCGCCGCCATCCCTTTCAGATCGTGCTCGCCGGCAAGGCGCATCCGCAGGACAGGCCGGGCCAGGAACTGATCAAGCGTTTGCACGACCACGCGCGCGCGCTGCGCGGCGCGCTTCCCGTGGCGTTCCTGCCGAACTACGACCTGCAGTCGGCCGCAACCCTCGTCGCCGGCGTCGATGTCTGGCTCAATACCCCGCTTCCGCCGCTGGAGGCATCCGGCACCAGCGGCATGAAAGCCGCCTTGAACGGCGTTCCCCAACTGAGCGTGCTGGACGGCTGGTGGATCGAAGGCTGCATCGAGGGCGTGACGGGCTGGGCCATCGGCG
Organism: Burkholderiales bacterium; assembly: GCA_035560005.1. Lineage (NCBI taxonomy): Bacteria > Pseudomonadati > Pseudomonadota > Betaproteobacteria > Burkholderiales > Burkholderiales bacterium. The sequence continues at coordinate 55,062 of DATMAN010000103.1, forward strand.
AGCCTTCACAGTCGCCCGATTCCCACGCGCAGGCCCTCTACGACAAGCTGGAGCAAACCGTGCTGCCGCGCTTCTACGACGACCGCAGCGGCTGGCTGCGCGTGATGAAGTCGGTGATCGCCAAGAACGCGGTGTCCTTCAACAGCCACCGCATGATGCGCCGCTACGTCACCGAGGCGTACCTGCGCTGACGCGCGTGCATCATCGCGGGGCCGGCCCCGGCGTGGTGTCGGCCCCGGAGCCGCTGCCCTCGGCTGCGCTTTCGCGCAGCGGTGCTTGCGCCGAGTCGGGCGCACGGAACAGGTGGGCCAACGGACAGGGCTGCCGCGGCGAGCAACCGTGCTCGCGCGCGCATTCCGGCTGGCTCTGATCCAGCGCCACGTACTGGCGGCACACCGGGCAATAGTGAAGCGGAGAATCGAACATGGGGACCCTCGACAACGCGTTGCGGGCCAAGGCCGAGAGTGCATTGAACCTTGTTTGGTCCAGGCCTTGTTTGACGTGGGTCAAACACGGTCTCCCCTTGGGTCATCGATCATCCGCGGGTGCTCGTGCCGCGGGGCGGCGCCCGGCGCTTCGAAGCTTCCGCAAGCGGGCCGCGCAGCGATCGCAAAACTCGTCGTGCTTGCGGTCCGTGTCGGCCACACTGTTCGAGAAGTACATCACGCAGCCCGGTGTTGCGCAGTGATCGAGGCCCAGCGTGTGGCCGAGTTCATGCGTGACTTCCTTGACCAGGCGCGCCAGGAACAGTCCTTCGTCCGCCCCGGCGAGCAGCCGTGCGGTGGAAACCACGCAGGCACGCCCCGGGCAGTGCGCGATGCCGAACACGAAGTTCAGCCCCAGCGCGAACAAGTCGCGGTGTGTAATTCCCAGCACATGGGGCGCGCCGTGGCCTTGCACGAGCGCGAGCAGCGGCTCCGCCCGGTACTGGCCGCGCCGCGGCACGAATGCACGATCGGGCAGCGGCACCGGAGGCGCGATGCGCACGCGCACTCCGCGCGCCTCGAGCTGTGCGCTCAAGGCCTGTACGATCGGCCCGGGCATGCCCTCGAAGGGCAAGAGGGCGAGATCGTCGATCGGAATGCGGCCTGCGATCATCGAGATGCCAGCTTCCCGGTCGAGTTGCGCGGTCAGCGAGCGTGGATTCTCGGATCACCGCACACTACGCCCACAGCCGCGCCGCTGCCGGGCGTAGAAGCAGGCCGTGCGCGGATCGGCGCGCACCGCGGCCTCCGCCTTCGCCGCGGCTTCGAAAACGGCCGGCCACTCGGGCTGAAGAAACGCGAACTGGCTCATGCGGCAGCAAGCTCCGCGCTCAGGTCGAGCAGCGAGATGGCGTCCACAGCCTCGGTCAGCGGGAAGCGCTCTGCGCCACTGTAGAGGATAAACCGCCGCTCCGGCCTTACGTCTTCGGCAGCCAGACGAAAACCGCGCTCGAGCTTGGGTGTCAGTCCGCGCTTGACCTCGATGGCCCAAGGCTCGCGCCGTCCCGGAATCTTAAGCAACAGGTCGATCTCGGCACCGGCGGCGGTACGGTAGAAATACGCCTCCGTGCCCGGCGGCGCGGCGGCGATCAGAGACTCGATGACCATTCCCTCCCAACTGGCGCCTGCCACCGGGTGCGCGAGCAGCGACTCCATGTCGCCGATGCCGAGCAACGCATGCACCAGGCCGCTGTCGCGCACGTAGATCTTCGGCGACTTGACCACGCGCTTGCGCACGTTGGCGTGCCACGGCGGCAGGCGCCGCACGAGCAGCAGATCGACGAGCAGGTCCAGATACGAGGCGACGGTCTTGCCGTCCACCGCCAGCGCCCGGGCGAGCGCGGCACGCGCTGAATCTCATCGAGCACGACCAGTTTGTCCCTGTGCTGCGCGAGGTACAGCTCCGGATCGGCAAGCTTGGCCGGGTCGGTCTCGGATTCCAAATCGAGATAAATAGACCGCCGCGTCTTCGCGACTTCGAGTGCGAGGGTGGTCTTGCCCACCTGGCGGGGACCCAGCAGCGCCACGGCCGGACTTTCGTCCAGAGCGGCAGTCAGCGTGGACAATCGGCGGCGGGAATCATGGCTGCAATTATGGAGTTGAACTCCGTAAATGCAAGGTTGCGCCTGATCGGGAAAGGCACCGGTTGCCCGCGCGCGGACGGCCCGGCGCCGTTGGCGGGCGCGGGTCTCGTCGCGGGGCCGTTGTTGCGAAGTCGGCAATGCTCGTGGCGGCGTCGTCACGTCGAGCCGCTGGCGAGGAATCTCACCCGCGCGCAGAACAGAGCGGACGACGATGTCGCGCGCATGGCCAGCGCGATGACGAAAATCCTCGACTCTGTCCGTGTTCTCCGTGGCCACCGCACCGCCGCAAGGGCAATCCGGTTCACACGGAGATCACGAAGCACCTGAGCGTGAAGCCGAGATCCCTCGCTTCGCTCGGGATGACCCGCGATGTCATTCGGAGCCGGAGGCGAGGAATCTCAACTCTCGGCACGGTCGAGGTCCCTTGCGCTTACTAGCGGGTTCACCCTGACCGCCAACACGCTGCGACCGCGGCGGCGAGAAGCGAACTCTTATGGCTGGCTGGTCACGGATACGTTACCTTAGCGCGTGCCTACGATCCGAGTCCTCGAGTACCTCGATACTTCGGGCAGTTCACCATAGGCACGCTGGTTCGACGGCCTGAATGCCATTGCCGCAGCCAAGGTCGCCACGGCCATCTACCGCCTGAGCGAGGGCAATTTCTCAAACGTGAAGGGCGTGGGCGGAGGCGTGTACGAGCTTCGGATCGACTTTGGACCCGGCTACCGGGCCTACTTCGGCAAGGATGGCGAAACGATCGTGATTCTTCTCGGCGGATCGACGAAACGGGATCAGCGGCGAGCGATCGCCGCCGCGGCGAAGAACTGGGCCGCGTACAAACAAGGCAAGCGAAGCAAGTGAGCGACGGAGCAGCCCATGGGCTTGACGAGGGATTTCAAGGAAACAGTGATGGCGCGCGTACAGCGCGATCGGAAGTTCCGTGAGGCGCTGTTCTCGGAAGCGATCAATGCGTATCTCGCCGGCGATACCGTGACCGGCAAGGCGCTGCTGCGCGATCTGATCAACGCAACGGTGGGGTTCGAGGAACTGGCGGCGGAACTCGACAAGCCGAGCAAGAGCCTGCACAGGATGCTTGCGCCGCACGGCAATCCGAACACCGAGAACTTCTTCGGCATCGTCAGCGCACTCCAGAAGAAAACCAGAGTTCGACTGCGCGTCACGGCCGGGTAAGCGGTGCGAATGCC
>DATMAN010000104.1 GCA_035560005.1 Burkholderiales bacterium
ACGCCGACGACCGGGAACTCGTCATGGACATCCTCAAATTCGGCCCGGACGTGGAAGTGCTCGCGCCCGATGCGCTTCGCGCGCGCGTGGCCGAGCGGCTGGAGGCGGCGGCAAGGCGGTATCGCTGAAGCGGCAGGCTCACGCCCTGAGCCCGGCGCGGGGCACGATCCGGGCCATGACCGTGCCGCTTGACGTTCTGGTCGTCCTCGCGCCGCTTGCCGCGATGGGCCTCATCTGGCTGATGAGCGAATGAATTGCGTCCTTGGCAGCCGCGTCCGCCTTTCACGCCGGTGCGCGCCCGGGGCAGCCGGGCGTCGCGCCGCGGGTGCTGGAACGCTTTTCTGACTGACTCGGGCACTGGGGCGTTCAAGCCGCGCGGCCACGACGATCGCCACATGCCGCTTGCTAGACTTGCGCGCGTGGCCCGCGTGCGCCGGGTGTGTTTCGGCATGATTCGCCGCTCAAGCCATGTAGCCCGGCAGGCGGGGAAGTCGAGAGCAGCAAGGAGTGCCGTCCGCCCCAGAGCCGCGCTCGGGCCAGATCGCGGGAGGAGGTCGCTAGTGGCGAAGCGAAGGAACCACGCCCAGGAAACCAGAACTGCCGGCGCCACCCTCGGCTACGAAGCCGAACTGTGGAAGATGGCCGACGCCCTGCGCGGCAGCATGGACGCTGCCGAGTACAAGCACGTCGTCCTCGGCCTCATCTTCCTCAAGTACATCTCGGATGCTTTCGATGAGCAGCACCGCCGGCTGCAGGCCGAGCCCTATGCAAACCCGGAGGATCCGGACGAGTACCGGGCGGCCAACGTTTTCTGGGTACCGCCCCAGGCGCGCTGGGCGTATCTGAAGGCGCAGGCGAAGCAGCCCACCATTGGCCAGCTCGTGGACGACGCCATGGCCGGCATCGAGCGCGACAACCCGGCTCTGAAGGGCGTACTTCCCAAGGACTACGCCCGCCCTGCTCTTGATAAGGCCCGTCTCGGCCAAGTTATCGATCTAGTAAGCGGCATTCACGTCGGTGCCAAGGAAGCTCGCGCTAAGGACGTGCTCGGCGGCGTGTATCAGTATTTCCTCGAACAGTTTGCTCTGGCCGAAGGTCGCAAAGGCGGCGAATTTCTGACGCCGCAGAGCGTTGTTAGGCTACTTGTCGAGATGATCGAGCCTTACAAAGGGCGTGTCTACGATCCATGCTGCGGTTCGGGCTCCATGTTCGTGCAATCAATGAAGTTCATCCGCGCGCACGCAAGCGGCAACGGCAACGGGGGCAAGGCCAGGACGGACATTTCGATCTACGGCCAGGAGTCGAACTACACCACCTGGCGGCTCGCGAAGATGAATCTCGCCATCCGCGGCATCGAGGGCCAGATCGCACACGGCGACACCTTCCACAACGACCGCTTCCCCGACCTCAAGGCCGACTTCATCCTCGCCAATCCGCCCTTCAACGTCTCCGACTGGGGCGGCGAGCGCCTGCGCGACGACAAGCGCTGGCAGTACGGCGCGCCGCCGGTCGGCAACGCCAACTTTGCCTGGGTGCAGCACATCGTGCACCACCTCGCGCCCGCCGGCGTGGCGGGCTTCGTGCTCGCCAACGGCTCGATGTCGTCGAACCAGTCTGGCGAAGGCGAGATCCGGAAGCAACTGATCGAGGCGGACCTCGTGGATTGCATGGTCGCGCTGCCGGGCCAGCTCTTCTACTCGACGCAGATCCCCGCGTGCCTGTGGTTCCTCGCGCGCGACCGCAAGAACGGCAAGTTTCGCGACCGCCGCGGCCAGGTGCTGTTCATTGATGCCCGCAGGCTGGGCCGCATGGTGGACCGCACCCACCGGGAACTCACCGACGAGGACATCGCCCGCATCGCGAACACCTACCACGCCTGGCGCGGCGAGAAGGAGGCGGGCGAATACGAGGACGTGCCCGGCTTCTGCAAGAGCGCGACGCTGGAGGAGATCCGCAAGCACGGCCACGTGCTCACCCCCGGCCGCTACGTGGGCGCCGAGGCGCACGAGAACGACGGCGAGCCGTTCGAGGAGAAGATGAAGCGACTCGTCGCGCAACTGCGCGAGCAGCAGGCCGAGGCCGCGAAGCTCGACGCCGCGATCGCCAAGAACCTCAAGGAGCTGGGATATGGGGGGTGAGTGGGCGCGCATCCGCCTTGGCGATGTCTGCACCAAGATCGGGAGTGGTGCGACTCCGCGCGGTGGTAGCGACGTATACTTGCACGATGGGCCGTATGCGTTGATCAGGAGTCAGAACGTCTACAACGATGGATTCCACCACGAGGGCCTCGCATTCATCGACGAGAAGCAAGCTGCCGAGCTGGAGAACGTCGAGGTGCTGGACGGCGATGTTCTCCTGAACATCACCGGTGATTCCGTCGCACGAGCGTGCCAAGTGGATTCCAAGGTCCTCCCTGCGCGAGTGAACCAGCACGTTGCGATCATCAGGCCCGATCCGAGCCAACTGGCTCCGCGTTTCCTCCGGTACGTACTCATTTCTCCCGAGATGCAGACCAAGCTCCTGTCCTGGGCGGGCTCCGGAGGCACGCGCAATGCCCTCACGAAGGGAATGATCGAATCGTTCGATGTGCTCGCGCCAACAGACATCGCCGAACAACGCGCCATCGCCCACATCCTCGGCACGCTGGACGACAAGATCGAGCTGAACCGGCGGATGAGCGAGACGCTGGAGGCGATGGCGCGGGCGCTCTTCCAGTCGTGGTTCGTGTACTTCGACCCCGTCCGCGCCAAGATGGAAGGCCGCTGGCGCCGCGGCGACTCCCTCCCCGGCCTACCCGGCCACCTCTACGACCTCTTCCCCGCCCGCCTCGTCGACTCCGAGCTTGGCGAGATTCCGGAGGGGTGGGAGGTGGCATCCCTGCCCAATCTGGTCGAAATCAACCCGCCACGTCCGTTACGCAAGGGCGATATTGCGCCTTACTTGGACATGGCGAACATGCCAACTCGCGGACACGCACCTGACGAAGTTGTGAATCGGCCCTTCGGATCGGGAATGCGATTTATCAATGGCGATACTCTTGTGGCACGCATCACACCGTGTCTGGAAAACGGCAAGACGGCGTTTGTCGATTTCCTCCAGGACGGACAGGTTGGCTGGGGCTCGACCGAGTACATTGTGTTGCGCCCAAAGCCTCCGTTGCCTGAGGAGTTCGCTTACTGCCTAGCTCGTAGCGAGGCATTCCGAGAATGAGATAGCCCCCTGAATCACCGGACACGGTGTAGTCCTAAACTTGGAGATAGGAGTACGCCTGTGTCTATGACTGGTCGTAAGAGCGAGACGGAAGTTGAACTGCTTTGCGGCGGCGCCGGCCGG
>DATMAN010000105.1 GCA_035560005.1 Burkholderiales bacterium
CCGGGCGCTTCGCGCGCCGCGCCGCTTCGCCCGATAGCGCGCGCGGGGCTCGTGCGCCTCGCCCCGCGGCCGGCGCCGCAGCCGCGGCCGCAGCCATTCGGCGAATTCGCGCTCGGCGAGCCTGCCTTCGGCGAGGGCGAGGTACTGCGGATAAAGCTCGAGATCCTCGGCCTCCAGCGTCATGCCGTTCAGCTCCAGAAACGCCTCGCCGCACACCGCCGCGGTTCGCTTGTTTCCATCCACGAACGGATGGTTGCGCGCGAGCCCAAACGCGAGGCTCGCCGCAAGGTCCGCGCGATCGGGCGCCGGATCGCCGTACGCGTGCAACTGCTGCGGCCGGGCGAGCGCCGATTCGAGCAGCCCTTCGTCGCGCACTCCCGCGCTTCCGCCATGCTCGGCGATCTGGCGGTCGTGGATCGCCAGCACCGCCGCCTTCTCCAGCCAGACGATCATCGCGCCGGCTCAGCTCTCGGCGAGCTTGCGAAGGAGCGTGCGGCGCTTGCGCATTACGCGCTCGGCGACCTCCATCTGCCGGGCGATGCGCGGATCGTAGGGCGAGAGCTTGATGCCGTCGGGAAGCTCGGTCGCGTAGAGCACGTCGCCCTTGGCGAGGTGCAGCCGCGCAAGCAGCGCCTTCGGCAGCACGATCCCGGCCGAATTGCCGACGGTGGTGATCTTGATCTTCATGGAAGCGCCTCCGTCGCGGATTATAACGGGCGTTATATGCGGAAGGAGGCGGATGGCGCCCAAGCAGCGCGCCGTTTACAACGCCTGCTATTTTGTCGCCAAGCGCATTCGGCTTACGTCTGGCCACCCGGATTCAGGCGGATCGGGCGCTTCGCACCCTTCACCTTGCCGCGCCTGCCCGGCCGCACCCAAGGCAGCGCGCGGATTCGCCGCAGGTATGCGGCCTCCGCGTGTTCGGGCGACACCTCGACGGCGGTGAGCCGCGCGATCGGCCGCCCGCGGTCGGTGACGATCACGTCCATGCCCGCCTGCGCCAGCCGCAGGTACTTCGCCAGCCGATTCTTCATTTCGCGGATCGGGACTTTCACGTGTTCGGCTCCGCATAGCTCCAAGTGTCGCATCGTAGCCATGACGGTCCCGCGCGAGCAATGCGAGGACCGTGACGAGTTGCAATGGCTATTGCAAGCGCGCGTTCGCGTGACCAGCAAATGGCCGCTTATCCTCGCCATTCGGATGCAAGCTCAAGCTCGCAATCGGGCGCATAAGAGGCAAAAGCGACGCGCTATATCCAGAGGGTCCCATTACAACGCGCGGTTACCATCGCGCTCGAGGTAATGGAAATGCAAACGAACGATCCAGAGAGCCGGACGGAAGCCACGAAGCATCCCAGAGGGCCACAAGGCGATGATTTGCCCGAGAGGCAACAGCGCGGGCTATCGCCGTATCACAATCATCGGCGACATGGTTACGTAGTTGCTGCAACCGGCGCACCGGGGCCTGTATTTGCCCCCCATCCGCTGATATTGAGGCTGAGCGCGAAGCCAGGCTCACATCGTAACCTCAATCTCGCCACCACATTGTCGGTTGTCCAACGCTGGCGCAAGGCGATCCTGAGCCACAGCAACGGCCTTTCCGAACGGGTTCGCTGCATGCTGAGCGGCCACGATGCCAATGGCGATCCAGCGGACGATCCGCACCTCGCCTTCCTCCCTCTTGCGTTCGTCGGCCACGAGCACGCCGATGGCCACCTGCTCGGCATGGGTCTCGCCCTGCCGTTCCGCATATCCCGCGACGAGCGCCGCGAAGCACTGCGCGCCATCGCCGCCGTGCACGAACTCAAGCTCGGCCCCTTGGGTGTCTGGAGTGTGGAGCCGGTGACGATGTCGCAACCGCCGTGGAATCTGCACCCGGAAGCCTGGACCGCGCATCCGCGCGGGGCAACGCACTGGGCCACGGTGACACCCATCGCCTTCGACCGCCACCCGAAAGCCAAAGACAAGGCGCAGCACCAACAGGAAGCCGCCGCCATGATCGCCGAAGCGTGCATCCGCGTTGGCTTGCCGAAGCCGCGCGAGGTCATCGTCACTCCGGTCTCCGTGCATTTCGGTGTTCCGCCCGCCTTCGCGTTCCCGCGCCTTGCACGCAAAGACGGAAGCGAACGCCAGCACACCCACGCGATCCTCGTCTTCGACGAACCCGTGTGCGGGCCGCTGCTCGTCGGGGCGGGGCGGTTTCGGGCCTATGGAGTGTGTCGACCGATGGATGCCGAACACGAAAGTGGTCGTGGAAAACGGTTCCACGGACATTGGGTGTAGTGGAATTGAGTCATGAGCACAATAGGTGACACTAGCCAGTGCTTCGCCACATGGTTCGCCCGCGCGATGGGCATTAGCGGGCGTACACCGTTCCCCTACCAACGAGATCTCGCTCTGAGCGAACGGCTCCCTGAGTTGCTCGAGGTTCCGACGGGGACCGGCAAGACCGCTGCCGTCGTCCTAGCTTGGCTCTGGCGTCGGCGCCACGCGCGCTTCGGCAAGGCGACCCCACGTCGGCTCGTGTATTGTCTTCCGATGCGCGTGCTCGTGGAGCAAACGCGCGCCTGTGTTATCCGCTGGCTGAACAACCTCGGGCTTCTTGCTGGCAGGGCGACGTTCGACGGCGTCCGGCTCGATCGCTACGAAATCGACTGGGGGCAAAACGACAGGGTCGCCGTCGTCGCGCTGATGGGTGGCGAATCGCAGGATGACTGGCGCGCCTATCCCGAGCATGAGGTTATCGTGGTTGGGACGCAAGACATGCTGCTCTCGCGGGCGCTTAACCGCGGCTTCGCCATGCCGCCTCAGGAGTGGCCCATCGACTTCGGGTTTCTCAACATTGACGCCCTCTGGGTAATGGATGAGGTTCAGCTCATGGGACCGGGGCGCACGACGAGTGTGCAGCTCCAGCAGTTCTGGGACGACGCGCCGCCATCCCACGGGCTGCGCCAGACAATCTGGATGAGCGCCACGCTTGGTAGCAAGGCGGGACCTACCGGCGTTCCCGAGTGGATGTGCTCGCCGGAGCGTACAGGCCGAGGTCTCACCAAGGCGCCGCACCGCCACACGAATGCTGACCTCAAGCACCCGGACTTCAAAGCGCGCTGGAGAGCGCCCAAGCACCTTGAGTTACGTCTTGAACGCGGTGAGGCTGCGAAGGTTGCGGCTAAGTCATTGCGTGGCAAACGCAAGCCAGCGTCCGCAGATGCCGCGCAGACGGTCGCGCCCGGCTGGACGATCGAGAGTCCCGATTTGCTCGCATCCATCCTCGATGAAGCGCAGGAAGGGCGTCTAGTGCTCGTCTTCGTGAACCAGGTCAAGCGTGCGCGCGAACTCCACGCTCGTCTTCGCGAAAGCGCCGGAGCCGGGCCGGAGGTCCTCCTCGTTCATGCCCGCATGCGCCCGTATGACCGGCATGAGTTGACGAGAGCAGTCGAGAGCGCTACGCCCGCTTCCGGACGCGTCGTTGTCACGACGCAGGTCCTCGAAGCCGGCGTGGACCTCGACGCTGATGCGCTCTTCACGGAGCTATGCCCGTGGCCGTCGCTCGTGCAGCGGCTTGGACGACTGAATCGAAGCGGCACGCGACCGAGCGCACAGGATGTCAAGAATGGCACTCGACAGCCCGCCATGGCAGTCGTCTTCGAGCCGCTTCCTCCAGCACGCAAGGAGAACGAGTCGGAGGGCGACTACGAGCGGCGGAAGCGCGAGGCGAGCTTACCCTACGACGCTCAAGCCCTCGAAGAAGCGCGTAAGCTTCTCGAAAAAGTGGAGAAACAGCACGGTGGGTCGCTCTCTCCCGAGACGCTATCGAACCTGTCGATCTCGCTCCCACTCGAAGGCCCCGTCCTCCGGCGCTTCGATCTCGACGATCTCTTCGATACCGATCCGGATCTCTCCGGTGG
>DATMAN010000106.1 GCA_035560005.1 Burkholderiales bacterium
GATCCGCAATCTCGGCGAGTACGAGGGCGACTTGAACATCAGTGATCGACTCATCGCGGATCTGATCGCGGCCTGCCGCGCGGTGGTCGCCAAGCTCGATGCCCTGAAGCCACCCGCGGAAGCGAAGTAGACGCCGGTCACGAGCGAATCCTTGCGTCAGCGACGTTCGAAAAAAATTTTCGTGTGGCACTTGTGTGCCACTTCAATGGGCCCAAATGGGCGTTTTGCTGCTCTTGTGTGCAACGGGCGCTCCGTGAGTGGTTGAATTGACTACGCCAAAAAACAGCTCGTGCCGTGTTGGCACTCGTCAAGTGCTGCCAGCGGGTAACTAGCAATCTTTGAGAAGGATAACAGCACGAACGTCAGCGCGTGTCCGTATCCACCATCGGGCGGAGCGATGCCTCGGAAAACCATCTGCCTCAGCCGCGAGCCACTCTTCGAACTGATCTGGTCCCGCCCCATGACCGAGGCCGCGAAGCAAACCGGCCTTTCGGACGGGGGCCTCGCGAAGATCTGCCGAAGGCTCAGTATTCCCATCCCCGGCCGCGGCTATGGGGCGAAAAAGGAGGCCGGCCGGGCTCCATCTCGTCCGCCACTACCGGCGCTCGGCAAGAACGAACAATCCGAGGTGCTCGTCACCCGGCACGAACCGCCGCCACCTGAGCCAGCGCAGCAGTCAGAATCCGAGCGGCTGATCGCCTTTGAGAACGCGCCCGAGAATCGGATCACGGTTGATCCGACTCGACATTTACAGCACCCGCTGATAGCCCGGACGGAGCAGAGTCTGCGCGCCGCCGAGCGCGATGAAACTGGCCTCGTCCGCCCCTTCGACAAGGCCGCGTGGCAGGAGGACATCGCCGCCTTCACCGAGACCCGCCGGACAGTGGGTACGCCCGCGGCCGTGGAGCGCTCACGCTCGGGCAACGGCGCGCACGCGTGGTTCTTCTTCTCTGTTTCGGTTCCCCCGCCGTGGCGCGGAGGATGGGCAGCTACTTCATCACCGAGACCATGGCCCGCCGCCACCAACTCAGCATGGAATCCTACGACCGGCTCTTTCCAAGCCAAGATACGCTTCCACGTGGCGGTTTCGGAAACCTTATCGCGCTGCCATTCCAGCACGAGCCGCGAAACCAAGGGAACACGGTTTTCCTCGACGAGCGATTCGCGCCTTGTCCCGATCAGTGGGCTTACCTCGCGTCAGTTCAACCAGATCAAGCGCCTCGCGGCGTTCCAGAATCCCGAATTCGACAAGCGCCAGAGCATGCGCCTGTCCACGGCATTGACCCCGCGCATCATCGCCTGCGCCGAGGAGTTTCCCGGGCACATCGCGCTGCCCCGGGGTTGCGAAGCGGACCTTGCGCAGTGCCTTACCGACCACGGCATCGAGCTTCGCACCGGCGACCAGCGCTGCGCGGGCCAGCCGATCGAGGTGCGTTTCCAGGGTGTGCTCACCCGCGTGCAGGAGGAGGCGGCGCGCGAGCTGCTCAAACACGACATCGGCGTTTTCGTCGCACCGCCTGGCGTGGGCAAGACCGTGCTCGGCACGTATCTCATCGCCAGGCGCGCCGTGAGCAACACTCGTGCACCGCCGCCCGTTGCTCGACCAGTGGGTGGCGCAGCTCGCCATGTTCCTCGGGCTTGAGGACAGGGACATCGGGCGGATCGGCGCCGGCGAGCGGAAGCTCACCGAGCGGGTTGATGTGGCCATGATCCAGAGCCTGGTGCGCGAAGGAAAGGTGGACGATCTCGTAGCAGACTATGGCCACGTGATCGTGGATGAGTGCCACCACGTGCCGGCGTTCTCCTTCGAGCGCGTGCTCGCGGGAGTCAGGGCGCGGTATGTCACCGGGCTTGCCGCCACGCCGCAGCGCCGCGGCGGCCATCAGCCGATTGCCGAGATGCAGCTCGGGCCGGTGCGCGGTGCCGTCGATGCGGAGCGCGAGGCCGCCAGCCGGCCGTTGCGGAGCAGCTCGTGGGGTTCTACACCACGATCGAAGAGCATCTGGCGCTACCCTTCGCGACACAGGTACTGGGCGTAGACGTCACGGTAGAGGGCGTCGCCTGACCGACGCGAATGTGATCGTCGCGGTCTGCAAACGTGGGCGGCGAAAACCGGCGGTCGCCATCCTCGAGCTGCCCTTGCCCACGCCTCTCCCTCATGGGCGGGGATGGATCGAAGCCTGCCGGCACTGGGCGCGCGGGCGCCGCTGAACTGCCGCAGTCACGAGACCACATGAGCGAATATCAGTGCTACGAGTTCCAGGCGATCGACCGGCCGCTCGATGAGCGCGAGATGCGCATGCTGCGCCAGTACTCAACGCGCGCCACCATCACGCTGACGCGCTTCGTCAATTCCCATGTCTGTTGGAGCAGGGTTCATCGGTACCGCGTGCTTTTAGGAATGGTTGCGGCTTGAACCGCTATTGCCAACGCATGGCTTCTCGAAAGTGACACCGAGAGCGGGCCTGGATCGCTACTGTATGTTATTAGGCGGTACGCGGTGGCTCTCTGCGCGCACGTCGACCGGAACTTGTCGCCAGCATCACTCGCGGCAATCGCTAATCCCGGTTCGACGCGGAGCGACTTGTCCGACGGCAAGCGCGGCATAGCGCCGTTATTTGACCCAAGGCGACTTGATGGACTAGACTTAGTCCAGTCAGAAAGGAGTGACGGGCATGCCGAAGGTCAACATTCACGACGCCAAGACCCATTTCTCTCGCTACGTCGAAGAGGCCGCGCAGGGCAAGGAGATCGTCATCGCCAAGGCCGGCAAGCCGGTCGCGCGCATCGCGCCGCTCGCGGCAATCAAGATCCCGCGCAAGCTTGGGCTGCTCGATGGCAAGGCCCGCATCCCGGACGACTTCAATGCCCCGCTGCCGGATGAGGTACTCGCGGAGTTCCTCGGCGGCGAGTGATGCGCATCCTGCTCGACACCCACCTGTTGTTGTGGGCGATGGCGGCGAGCCGGAAGCTCCCGCGCGCCGTGCGCGCGCAACTGCTCGATCCGGGCAACGAGATCTACTACAGCGCGGCGAGCCTCTGGGAGATCGCGATCAAGAGCGGCCTGCGACGCAAGGACTTCCGCATCGACATCGAGGCGCTGCTGGCAGCACTTCGGGAATCGGGTTTTGTCGAATTGCCGATCACCGCGCTGCACGCCGCCGGGGTGGCGAAGCTGCCTCCGGTCCACAAGGACCCCTTCGACCGCCTGCTGGTGGCGCAGAGCATGGCTGAACCGATGACGCTTCTCACCAACGACGCCACGCTGGGTGATTACTGGGACGGCGTGAAGGTTGTCTGAGTGCCGAGGCGGAAAGAACGTCGGCACGCCGACGACGCACTGGCAAGAATCGCCAAGGACGTTCGATGTTAGTCGAAGCGAACCTCATGCCTGCTCGTCATGAGTCAACGGACGTGGTTCCTTGACCGGTCGCCCGCGTCGCGATGTTTGGTTCCATGCGATGGAGAGGGACGAACCTGGGCGCATGCGAGTTCTTGCGTCGGCGACGCTCGAAAGAGATTTTCGTATGCCACTTCTGCGTCACTTTGGGCGGTTCAAGTGGGCGTTTTGCCGCTCTTGTGTGCGATGGGCGTTCCATAGCGGTTGAATCGAGTGCGCCCACAAGAACAGCCCACGCCCTGAGTCCAGACAAGTAACGGTAACGCCTGCGCGTCACCGGCCGCGGATCCAGCGACGATACGCCTCGATCCACTCGGCGCCCGCGGGCGGGGCAGCGGCAGGTCGAGGATCGGAATGGCCTGGCGTTGCTTGCCGCTCCGACAGATGGCAAGGTGCAGCAGCGCGTGCTGGCGGTGCTGTTCGGAAATCCCGGCCGGAGCTTTTACGCCAACGAGGTGATTGCCCTTGCGGGCTCCGGGACGGGCGCGGTACAGCGGGAGTTGGCCCGCCTTGAGGCGGCGGGGCTGGTGACCGTCATGCGCGTGGGCAAGCAGAAACACTACCAGGCCAATGCGGCGGCGCCGGTGTTTGAGGAGTTGCGCGGTTTGGTGTCGAAAACATCCGGCCTGGTGGATGTGTTGCGCGCCGCGCTCGCGCCGCTCGCAGCACAGATCAGCGCCGCGTTCGTCTATGGTTCGGTGGCTAAGAGGCAGGACACGGCGAAGAGCGATATCGATCTTATGGTCGTGAGTGATAGCCTGTCCTATGCTGATCTGTTCGCCGTCCTGGAAGAGGCAACGAATTGGCTTGGGCGGACCGTGAATCCCACGGTTTATTCCCGGCAGGAGCTCAACAAGCGTATTCGGGCGGACAACGCGTTTATCAAGTGAGTGTTGGCGCAACCCAAGCTGTGGGTAATCGGGGAGGAGCATGGCCTCGCCGCTTGAAAATCTGAGTGGACCCGGCAAGTCCTCCAAAAGGAGCCGCCGGATGCAAAAGAGTTTGCGGGTCTCAAACGTTCCGGCATGGCGCGACTATCCGCTGCCACCAATGCCGCTAACTCGTTGGAGGGCCGTTTCGATCTCGCTTACAACGCCGCACACGCCTCGTGCCTGGCCGCATTGCGCTGGCACGGTTACCGGCCGGCCAATCGCTACATCGTGTTCCAGGTATTGCCGCACACGCTTGGTCTGGGGCCGGAGGTTTGGCGCGTGCTAGCCAAATGCCACGAGATCCGCAATCTCGGCGAGTACGAGGGCGACTTGAACATCAGTGATCGACTCATCGCGGATCTGATCGCGGCCTGCCGCGCGGTGGTCGCCAAGCTCGATGCCCTGAAGCCACCCGCGGA
>DATMAN010000107.1 GCA_035560005.1 Burkholderiales bacterium
GGGCAACCTCGGCAAGCTGATGGCCGAGATGATGGCCGGCGTCGAAGCCCCGAACGACGAGGACAAGGAAGCGCTCATCGCCTACCTGCGCCGCCATGCGCAGAAGCCGCTCGACCCGAAAAAATACCCGGAGGTGTTCCAACCCGCGGGCGAGGCGTTTCGGCTGGCCTGCAACCAGTGCCACGTGCTGCCCGACCCGAAGCGCTACACCGCCGCCGAGTGGCCGCAGGTGGTCGCACGCATGGAGCGGAACATGGAATGGATGAACCGCGTCGTCGGCAGCAAGCCGATTCCCGGCGAGCCCCAGCTCAGGATCGAAGACATCAACGCGTTTCTCGCCAAGTACGCGCGCCGCGCGCGGTGAGCGCGGCCGTCACGGTACGCGCCACCTGGGCGCCACCAGCGCATCCGACGCGAGTCGTTCGAGCGTGGTTACCGCGCGGCTCAGCAGTCCGGCGTACGCCTTTTTCGGATTTGACGGCCGGCGTTCACGCGCCGATCCAGTGCGAGACCGGACGGGCGAGAAACTCGTCGAGCGCTATTCCGTCTCCGCCGACAAGCAGAACGCGCTGCGGCTTGAACGCGGCAGCGAAGGCCGCGATGCCGGAACGCGCCGAAGCGGCGCGACGCGGCCGGCCCCCGCCTTGGGCATGGCGGGCTGTGGGCGCCGGAAGTGCTCCGACAAAATACTCACGACGCTGAGTATTTTTACTCAACGCAGCGAGCAAGAAGGGCGGCCACCCATCGCCCGCGCTCAAGGGAGTGAATGCAAAAGGAAGGCTCGGCTGAACGCCAGTTTGCGTCTCGGCTGATTGCAAGATTGCAGCTCGGCTATTCGTAAGTCATTCGAGTCGCGCGGCCGAGTCCCGCTGCCGCCATCTTCGCCCATGCGTTTGGCTTGTTGCGCGCGAACCGGTCCGGCATCAGGAGGCTGAGCGCTACGGCGTGTCTCGCTTCGGCCAGAGAATCGTCCTCTCCTTGCTGTCTGGATCTCGCTGGCCGCCATTCGCGAACGCCGCGTGCGGGCGCAAGCGCTGCCCTCAAGCGGACTGCCACTCGAGAATCCGCACGCCTTGATCGGAAGCGGCCAGAGTCCTCGAGATCTGCACAGGCAGCGCGATCGCGTTCACCGCGCGCATGATCATCATTCACGACGTGGATGGCGATGCACTGCGAACAGCCGCAGCGCCCTGCAAGACGGCCGAGATGTAGCTGTCCCTGTCCTCGTCCTGGAACAGGATATGCCGCTTCACCATCTCCGTCTTTCCGATGCCCCAGAGTTTTTGCATCACGTGCGACGGCGTGTTCGAGACGATGAAGGAGTCGAGCACGATGTTCGGGTCGCCCAGCCGCCGCTCGATTTCCTTAATGGTTTCGAAGAAGCTGATCTTCGGGTCGTTCAGGCCGACGTTGCGGATGCCCTTGGGATCCACGAAGGCCACCTGCTGGCGGCCGCCCTCGAGCTGCCAGACGATGAAGTCAGGGTGGAAGTTGCCCGCTTCGAAGAAGCCGACGCCGCGGCCCTTGCTCAGATTGCGCAGCAGGTACAGCTCGCGGTCGGAGAAGAATGCCGGATTTGCATCGCAGAAGGCCTTGAGGTCCTCGACGAAGCGGCGCTCGCCCTTGTTGAGAGGAGCCGGAACAATCTCGACCACCCCGCTGTCCAGAAAGAGCAGCGGCTGGTAGAGGTGGCGGCCGAACCAGACGGCCTTGATGCCCCGGAACTCCCAGTCCTTGAGATCGCGCCTCTCGATGGCCTCCTTCAGCTCGTTCAGCTTCGCGACGATTTCGTCCCGCGACTCCTCGATCAGGATCCGATAGCCGTATTCCGGGCCGGTCTCCCGAACCACGCACGGGAAGTTGGGATCGTCCTTGCCGATCTCCCGATACTCCAGATGCGGCAGCTCCCACTCGCGCTTGCGGAACGTGTAGAAGCGCTCGACGTACTTGCGCAGCAGAGCCAGCGCCACCTCCTGCCAGACGCGTACCCGCTCGAACGAATCGAACGCCAGTTCCGACTCCGGAATGAGCAGCCGGTACCAGCTCGTATCCGCGAGCAATGCGGCGATCCCGGCGCGGGTGAGGTTCAAGTTGTACCAACCGCGCTCGGCCTTGAAGCACTCAAGGTCGAAATACAGGCGGTCGAGATCGAGACACGCAACATGGCGGGGGGTGAACCACGCTTCATTGGGAGTGCCCTCGGCGTTCCCGCTCGCCGCCCCCGGAGACACCATCGCCTGGATCTTCGGGTACCAGTTGAGGACAACCTGGTTCTTCTGCAGGTACACGGTCGCGGGCTCGCGCTCAGGGTCCGGCGGCCCCAAGGTCGGGACCGGGCCGAGCTTGCGGAAGGCGTCGCCGAACTCGGTGCTGACGCCGTTGATCTGCTTCTTGAGTCGGATCATCTTGAGCGGCCGTGTACCGAGATTCTTGATAATCGGCAGGATGAACTCGAGGCGTTCGTCGTCGGTGGGTAAGCCCTCCTCTTCCAAAAAGTCGCGGAATTGGGCCATGTAGTCGGCGCGGATGCCAAAGATGTTCAGGGTCTCGAGTAATTCGATGTGCTTCGGTCGTTCGAGCCCTTCGGGCAGCGCGGCGCGCGAGCTGCGCTTCAGCCTCATCCCGACACCCTTGAGCCGGACGCCGCGGCCGAAGAGCTGGATGATCTGCGCGCCCTCGCCGCGGCCGACGTTCATCAGCCCCATCGTGCTCACCCGCCAACTGCTCCACCCCTCGGTGAACTTTTTCGAACCGATCAGCACATGGATGGTGGAGTGGGGCTGACCCAGCTCGTGAAAAAGCGAGCCCGTGAACTCGCGCTCCGCCGTATTGAGCCCTTGCTCCCCGCAAAGCTTCACGAGCTTGCCGGCGTCGCCGACGTTGATGACGCCGAAGGGATCGTTGTCGCCCACCCGGACCGCTAATTCGCCTGCGGCCCCCTTCAGGTGTTCGACATGCAGCGAGCCGCCAGCCGGGGCGTTGAACAGGGTGGCGAGGGTCTCGTCGAAGATCTGCGCAGGCGTGAGCCCGCAGGTGTTCAGGTAGCCGAACCGGCCAGCGAAAAGATTCTTGCCCGTCGCCGTGACCAGCCCTTCGTGTAGCACCCGGCGAATGCGCTCGATGCTGTCGGCGCGGTTGGCCACATACCGGGCGAGAAACCGCAGGATCTCGACGATGTCCGAGGCGTCGCGCGCAGCGAGCGTCGCCGTGACGCTGCCGCCGACGAAAATCCACAGCGGCCGCTCGATGTTGAACGGGCGAAACGCCGCCTCGTGCTCGCGGTGCAGCCGCTGTTGCTGGAAGAACGCAAGGAGGCACGCGGTGAGATAGCTCGCCATCCACTCCGGATTGCTGTCGTCCTCGAGATTCAGGATCTGGTAGTCCTTGCCGAAGCCGTCGCCGTAGAACCACCGGTACGAGTAGTCGAAGAGCGTGCTGCGCGCGTAAAGATCCGTGAGGCCTTTGCTGCCTTTCACCGCCTGGCCGAAGGTGGCCGAGTACTCGAACGAGAAGCCCTTTTCGCAGAGTGCGTTGCGGTACTTCATCCAGGTGCCTTCGCCGCCGGCCGACGCCCCACGGTGGCCTTCGTCCACCAGCACCAGGTTGTTGCCCTCGAACGCATCTACCGCGACGGTCTTTTCGCCCATCTCCTCCTTGAGCTTGGTGACCTCCAGAATCTCCACCGTCTCTCCGCTGAAAAGACCACGGCCGTCCTTGGTGAAGATCTCCGCCTCTATCCCGGACTTTTCGAACTCGCGCAAGTGCTGCTGCGAGAGCCCCTCGTTCGGCGTGAGCAGAATGATGCGGTTCAGCTCACGCGCGCGGCCGTGGGTTTCGAGGAAGCGCCGGTATTGGAGGATGTGCGCGTGCATGAGCAGCGTCTTCCCACTGCCCGTCGCCATCCAGAAGGCGATCTTGTTGAGCTGCGGCGAAGCGTCGGCCGATTCGTCGAGCGGGGCGATCCGCTCGGCCTCCTCCAACCCGTCGTTCAGCACCGCGATGCGCTCGTTGAGCGCGAGGAGGAGCCCGTGCGGATCGCGGAAGTAGCGGTCGAGGTAAATCTCCGTGAAGAGGAGCGCCAGATACTGGAAGTACTTCCAAACGATTGGCGGCTCGCCGCGCGCGAGGCGCCGCTCGTTCAGCCGTTGCGTGACCGAGACGATTGCCTGGTCGTACTCCAGCAGGAGCTCGTCCGGCAGCTCGCGGCGCTTTTCTTCCGGCAGGTGCAAGCAAAGCGCGCGGTAGAAGTGATGAACGTTGTTTTCATCCAGCCCCTCCAGCGCCTCGTCGCGCAAGTGCTCGGCCAGCTGATCGAAGCGCTCGACGCCGAAGAGGCCAAGTAGCCATTGGTTAAGAACCAGTTTCCTATTGAAAGAAACCGCCGGCTGGGCGCTGTTTTTACCCCGGCGATGAAGCATTACGCCGCTTTGGCCATGCACGATTCGCGCCAAATTCATGTGCCACGTGCCTTCACTTTCGTTTCTAGGTATCTAGCAACAAGTGGAATCATTCGCTTCAGGTTCCCGCTAGTACCACCGCCGGTTTTCGGTTTGCCTCCAACTGAATACGGCAGATAAGTGCGCCAGACGCTTACGGATAGGGCATCTTCGTTCACCGCCTCCCGAAGCACAAATGTTCGAAGTGCGCTCTGCATTCGAGGGTCGTGATGGAGAGCGTAGGCATCAGGATTTTGGCGAAGCGCTTCTCGCATTTCAGTAGGATGCGCGATGAAAAATTGGCGTAGGCCAAAGAAATTGCGCTTGATGTGACCGGACAGCTGACCTTCGCCTCGAGCACGTCGAGCGATTAGCTTGGGAGCATCACCCTGCTGGCGATCAAGCCATCGGACAAAATCTTCGAAGTCTCCAAGCCTCGGTGGTCTGATAATCGACGGAGGAATGGTATCCTCCATAGGGCGCATTGTTTGTGGTGTGAGGCCAAGCTTGGCGCGTGCTTTGTTCACCGCACCCCGATTTTTCTCCACGAAATCCGATAGCTCTTCTAACTCAAGCTGCCGCAGGCTTGCCCCGTACCTCTTAAGCGCTGATGTCATCGCGCGCCGAGCGCCAGGATCGCTTTCGTACCAAAGGATTTCGTCTGCGAGGCCAGCGAAGCCGCGAACGGTCAAGTTCGCACTTCCGACCAAGAATCCCTTTTCACCGAGGTAGACTTTCGCGTGTGCAGTAGAGCCGATAAAGATCCGCACCTGCACCGATCTCCGGATAAGTTGTTTACTGAAAACAAGGAGCGCAGCTGGATCGACGGCACCATTGATCCATTCAGTCAAATCAGAGCAGTTCAACCGCACGAACAAATCTAGCCGCTCCGCACGGACTCGAAGTGCTTCCAGCCGTTGCCTCGAGTAGAAAGCGGATGCAATTGCAACGTAGTCGGACTCAAGCCCGATACGGCGAAGGTCGGCCATTACAGGGCCAAGGAGCACTGCTCTCATGAGTCGTGGGACCTCTTAGTATTGCGTTGGGGCGTAGCCTCTAAAGTGGGAGCGCGACCTTGCTTCCGAGCATTACAGCTGCTTTGTCTCGAACATCATGCGGAAGAAAACCTCCTCAATGAGGCACACCTTCCAAGTCTCGCCGGGCGACTTAAGGTTCTCTAGGTTGTTGTCGCCGTTCACGTAGATAAGCTCGAACGCGCTGTCCTTGCCGGAGTAACCTTGCTTAATGAACCACTCATCGAGGATTAGGTTGTCCTGCTCGAGGCCATCGGGTGTCTCGCCGCCGGGCCGCTTTCGCCAGATGACAAGCGTCTGGCGCCCGTCCGGAACGGTACCGGTCACAGTGCGGAACCACCAAGGCCCACGAGCTTCCTGCCGGAGCGGGCCTTTGAGACGCAGCCGCCCCTCGCTATCACGCTCGGTTTCGGCATTTAAGGTTTGGGGCGCTGCGAGCTTTCGCACTGTGAGGCCGATTAGCCAATTGAACGTCTCGATCAAGTCAACGTTCGTCTCGCGCGACTCGTCCGAGCCAGGGCGCTTGACCTTGAGCATGTAGGCAGTTGGATCAGTGAAGGCCCCGACGTTGAGCAGCGACTGGCTGCCACGCGTCTCGACATCGAGCAAATAGCGAAGCAAGTACTGCTCCCGCAACCTGTCTGTACCCTGCGCTTCCGCGGCTGTAAGCAGCCTCTGTTGTTCCTTTGTGCGGCGTAAGTCAAGGTTGTTGAGCGTGTCCTCGTACGATTCGAGGTGAATGATCTTTACGACGCGCGGGCTGCGCTCGGTTTCTTCCGCTGTGGCAAGGCGCTTGGGCTTTCCTTCCGTCCATTCCGGCGCAAAAATAAGTTTTTTGACGCGTGGTACCAGGACAGTGTCGAAGTATTCGCCCATCTCGACGAGTAGGAACTTACGGTGGCCGCCGTCCTTGCGATTGAGGTTTATCAAGGCGTGTCCCGTGGTGCCCGATCCTGCAAAGTAATCTAAGACAAAATCATCGGGGTCCGTCACAGGATAGATCGAGTCCTCTACAAGGTGTACGGATTTCGGATAAAGGTCATCCTTTACCTTTAGTGCCAACTCGGTCAGCCATTTGGTGCCGTAGTCCCCAGCGATATATCGTGCGTCGTCCCACACGGTTTTAATTGGTCGCTCAGCGACGGCCTTCAAAATCTGAACTTCGCCGGTCGCAGTAATATGCACCTTCAGTAAGTGGCGAATAGCTTCGACGGAGCTGCGTGCGTATCGCCACTTCCGCTCGACGCCCGCGGCGTCGACGGGATATACGAACGTGCGCGAGCCGTCGGCGACATTGCTACCACCCGGATGAAACGCCTCGTCGCATACCTCTCCGAAGCCGACAATTTGTTGGTCCTGCACAAATATCGGATAGAAACAATTCTTTGCCGTCGAACGTTCCGATTCGCGCCCCCACTTCCGAAGATTGGTGTACTCCCATTCATCTGGGGGAATACGCGCACCATGTGTCGCGGGAAGATTTTGTGGAATTACGAAATATGCGTACTCGTGATTGTGTGAAAAGTATTTCCCCTGAATTCCTTTCTTATTGTGAACTACAGCGATGCAAATTTTTTCGTGCGTCGGAAACAAAATACTCAGCAGTTGGCCGAGCACCTCTTGCTCGTTTTCGTCAATGGCGATCACGTGCGAGCCGGACTTGCAGGACAGCGTACGACTCAACGTTAGCCGATTCTCCATCAACGTGATCCACGACGAGTGTTTGTAGTTGTTCTTGTACGCGATTTCCGATGTCTTAGAGTTGTACGGTGGATCAATGTAGATACACTTCACTCGCTCGCGATACCGAGCTTGCATTAGCGACAGCGCCTGAAAGTTCTCGCTGTGAAACAGCACGCCGTCGGTCTGCTCGTCCAGGTCGCCAATCGCTTCGAGTACCTGCGCGGTAAACCCACCGTCGAAGTGACGCGTATCCACCATCAACGTCGGATGCGCCTTCAGGAACTCCACCGTGAGCGGCACGCTGTAGCCCGCCTTGCCTGGCTCGAGCAGGCTCCCCTCTGTCGCCTTCAATGCGTCGATGGCGTGGAGCCGCACCCACTCCTCGCGCTGCGCGTCGTTGGCCGCGATTTCGGGGTAGAAGGCTTCCGGAATCACGCCGAGCCGGATGCACCAGCTCGTTTCCACAACGAACTTCTTCTTAAGCCACAGCTTCTTCTGAAAGTCCTCGAGCTGGGCCAGGAAGTCGATGATCTTGTGGGCAATGCGGCGGATGACCTTGATCTTCGAGAGGTACTGCTCGACGCGCGGCGCGCTCTCGTTCTCGATGTCGTCAAGGTGCATAACCTCGTTCTTGATGTAGAAGTCGAGCTCGCGGCGCAGGAAGCCGCCGAGGTCCTTGTGGATGAAGTAGTCGAACGTGTTGCGGGCGGTGTAGCGGTCAAGATGCACGCGCAGGCGGGTGGAATCGGAGACTGTGCCGTCCGCGCGAACGTGCTTCGCGGCGAGCGCCTTTATCCAGTCGGCGAATGACGCGTCCTTGAGTCCGAGGATCGCCGCTTCGGCTTCCGCGTTGAGGTCCTTCTGTTTAGACGGATCGGGCTCGTAGGTGAAGCGGATCACCAGCTCGCCGTCTTCCACGGCCGCGAACGGGGCCAGTGCCAGCTTGAAGCGCCGTTCCCTGCCCGCCTGCTCCTTCACGTTCCCGTGCTCGCCCTCGGCTGCATCCACCAGGCGGAAGTGCACGCGCATGGGGTTTTTCTCGTCATCCGGCCGCAGGCGGAAAGCGTAGTCGCGCAGGTATTCGCTGGTCTTGATGTAGTACTGGTCTGCGTTGGCCCAGTGGAGCTTGACCTCCTCGCCCTCGTAGGGAATGGCGTACACACCGGGTTTGTAGACGCGCTTGCTGAGGAAGTCGCCCTCCGAGTAGTACCGGCGGAAGAAGCTGTAGAGGTGGTCGTAGACCTCAGCTTCGAGCGCATCGAGATCCACGGCGTCTTCGGCGAGCCGCTTGCGCAGATCCTTGACCTTGGGCAGCGTTTCGGGGTCGGCGCCGAGCTCACGCGCCTGCTCGATGGCATTGTCCAGCTCTTTCTGGATCGCCGCCTTGTCCGCCGGCCGATACTGCTCAAAGGCGGCCTTCACCTGCGGCAGAAGGTCTTGCTCCAGGAACTGCGTGACCTCGGCGCTCCGAGCGTGCAGCACCCGGTAGATACCGAAGTCGAGCTCCGGCTGGTCGAGCTGAAACAGCTCCTTGAGAAGGGTCTTCAGCTTCTCAAACTTCTGGCTCATCGCGCGTTCCGTCTTCGCATGTCGGTTGCCTCGGCGCGCCTACACTCCTGCCGGGCCATTCGTGAAAACATCTCCCGTCGTCGCAAGCCGGGCGGGCCGCTACTCGGGTCGCTCAACGCGCCGGTCGCGCTTCGCCATGATCCCATCCCAGACCCGGTCAGTCGCGTGTCGCAGCGGGCGCTTCCCCGCTGCGGCCGGCTCGTCTTCCCTTGGCATCGCAAGTGGGTGCACTTTCCCGCGGCCTATGCTTTCTCCGAGCCCAAGGACCACTCCTTCGCAGATCATGCATGGACGCGGCGCAAAGCGCCCGCGCGGCGAACGAACCGCCCGGCGCAATGCTAGGAGCATCGGCCGGGAGCGGCAAGAATCGGACGGCGCGCGCGCCCGGCGGGGCAGGTCAGGCCGCGGATGCCGGCGCCCGAGGCGCTACAGCCCCCGCGCGTCGAGCCAGTCGAGGATCCCGCGCGCGGCGCGTTCCCAGCCTTCGTCGAGCATCACGGCGTGGCCGAGGCCGTCGAGCAGCTCGTACTCGGCGCCCGAGAGCATGGCGGCCGC